>JBBQRM010000404.1:0-3424 GCA_038214855.1 Rhodobacterales bacterium
GGTCGGCGCGGGCGCTCAATGACCCGGAAGCCCGGTAGAGCCGCTGCAGATAACCGTTATTGTTCAGAGGCTTGTTCAGATCGGTGGGCTTTGGAGAGCCCGCCCGGCCCTGCGCAGAAATCCGCCGCTGGGCCGGGGAAGGGGCCGGGCGCAGCAAAGCTCCCGGCCGAAGACGGTGCCTACTGCACGAGGCAGGTCTCGGCGTTCTCGGCGGTGCAGACGTCGAGGCCGGTGAAGATCGGGTCCTCGGGCATCTTGCCCTCGGCCATGTCCTTGAGGATGTACATCGCCTTGTAGCCCATCTCGAAGGGCCGCTGGCCGACCTGTCCGTTGGAGAGCCCGGCCTTCAGCGCGTCCATCTGCATCGGCAGCGTGTCGGCGACGACGATGGACAGCTCGCCCGAATCGAGCTTGGCCTTGTAAGGCTCGACCGCCTGGCGGTAGGCGTTGTCGAACCACTGGGTGAAGGCGCCGGTTGAGATGAAGGCGGTCAGATCCGGCTCCTTGGCGAGGATGTCGGTCATCCCCTGGACCGCCTTGTTGCCGTCGTCGTCGGTGATCAGCGGGCAGCCCGCCACCTCGGTCCAGCCGTTCTCGCCCGACAGCGGATCGCCCGGCGGGGTGCCGCCCTCGGTGCCCGCCAGCGTCTCGCGGATGCCGAGCAGCCGCTCGTTGTGGTTGGCGGCCGCGGCCCCCCCGGTCTGGAGGCAGAGCTTGCCGCCGTCGGGCTGCAGCTCCTGGGCGATCTTCGCGAGGTTCACGCCGATGTCGTAGTTCTTGGTGCCGAGATAGGTCGCGCGGACGTCCTTGTCCTCGGGCAGCACGTCGCTGTCCCAGGTGATGACCGGAATGCCGGCGTCGGCCGCGGCACGGAGCGCCTTGCCCATCGCCGGCGCGTTCGAGGGCGCCACGGCGATGCCGTCGACGCCCTGGCTGATCAGGTCCTGGACGATCTGGATCTGCTCGAGCTCGGTATGCTCGCCCGGGCCGAGGTAGACGCATTCGACGCCCTCGAGCTCCTCCGCGGCCTTGTAGCAGCCGTCGCGGGCAAGATCGAAGAACGGGTTGTTCATCGCCTTGGGCACCAGCGCCAGCTGGAGCTGCTCCTGGGCCAGTGCCGCCCCCGGCAGGGCGAGCGCGGTCAGGACCGCCGCCGTCGTCATCAGTCGCTTCATCTGTTGTCCTCCCTGTGGTGGTCTTCGGCCGTCCCCTTCAGGATCGGCCCCGGTTGCGGATCTGTTCCAGAAGCACCGCGATGATCAGGAACAGACCGACAAAGAACTGCTGCCAGAGCGCGTCGATGCCCGCGAGCAGCAGCGAATTGCGGATGAGCTCCATCAGCGCCGCCCCGATCGGCGCGCCGAAGGCATAGGCGACCCCGCCCATCAGGTTGGCGCCGCCGATCACGGTGGCGGCGATCACGTTGAGCTCGTAGGTCTGGCCGAGCGCGTTGGTCGCCGAGCCGAACCAGCCGATCATCAGGAACGCGGCCAGCCCGGCCATCAGCGCGCTCAGCACATAGACCGAGACCAGCACCCGCTCGACCGGAATGCCGGCGAGCCGCGCGGCCTGGGCGTTGCCGCCGACCGCGAACACCCAGCGCCCCCAGGTCGAGTAGTTGAAGGCCCACCAGAAGACGAGCGTGAGGATCCCCAGCACCCAGATCGGGTTGGGGATGCCGAAGACGCTCGCACCGCCGATCCATTCCAGGATCGCCTGGTCGGGGCCGAACTGGTAGATCATCTTGTTGTTCGAGACCACCATCGCGATCGAGCGGGCCATCGCCAGCATCCCGAGCGTCACCACGAAGGGCGCCATGCGCAGATAGGCGATCAGGGCGCCGTTGATCAGGCCGACGATGGCCGCCGTCCCCATGCAGGCGAGAAACCCCGGGACGATCCCCCAGCCCGCCTGCATCACCAGCCCGGTGACGATGCCGGTCAGCCCCATCAGCGAGCCCACCGACAGGTCGATCCCCGCGGTGCAGATCACCGCCGTCATCCCGAGCGCCATGATCCCGAAGAAGGCGAAGTTGCGCGCGACGTTGAACATGTTGCGGTCGGTCAGGAACACGTCCGAGACCAGCGTCATCACGAAGCAAATCACCAGGATCGCCATCAGCACCCAGAACGGCTGGGTGCGGGTGAGCGCCTGGAGCCAGGTCATCTCCCGCCGCTCGGAGAGGCCCGCGTCGAGGCCGGGGTCGCTCTGTACCGTCATGCCGCTGCAATCGCTCCTGTGATGAGGCCGGTCACCTCCTCGGGGCTCGATTCCGCGATGCGCTTGTCCGCGACCTTCTCGCCCCGGCGCAGCACCGCGACCCGGTCGCAGACCTCGAAGACGTCGGGCATGCGGTGGGAGACGAGGATGATCGCGTGGTTGGTCTCCTTGAGCCGGTGGATCAGGTCGAGCACCTCCTTGATCTGGCGCACCGAGATCGCGGCGGTGGGCTCGTCCATCAGCACGATCTTGGGGTCCGACAGCCGCGTGCGCGCGATCGCCACCGCCTGGCGCTGGCCGCCGGACATCTGGCGCACCAGGTCGCGGGGCCGCGTCTCGGACTTCAGCTCGGCGAAGATCTCGGCGGCGCGGCGGTACATCGCGCCGTGGTCGAGCCAGGCTATGGGGCCGGCGCGTCGCTTGATCTCGCGGCCGAGAAAGACGTTGCCGGCGGCGGTGAGATTGTCGCAGAGGGCGAGGTCCTGGTAGACGATCTCGATCCCCTTCTGCCGCGCCTCGATCGGGCGGGAGAACTGCACGCGCTCGCCGTCGAGCGAGATCGTGCCGCGGGTCGGGAAGAAGTTGCCGGCGATGATCTTCATCAGCGTCGACTTGCCGGCGCCGTTGTCGCCCATCAGCCCGAGCGCCTGACCGCTCTCGACGCGAAGATCCACGCCGGTCAGCGCATGGATGGCACCGAAGCTCTTGGACACGCCGCGCAGTTCCAGCACCGACATCGCGGTCCCTCATCCTCCCCTAGGCTGGGTTCCGCGTCTGACGCGCGGCGGGCCAACTCGGGACTTTGTGCCACGCACCGCCCTTTCGATCAAGCCGGATGCGCGGGCGGCGCATTGACAACCGCGGCCGGGGGCCACGATTGTCGCGGCAAAGCCAGGGAGGGACGAGAGATGGTACGGATCGCGGTGCTCGGATGCGGGCGGATCGGGCGGATGCACGCGGGCAACGTCGCGGCGCACCCGGGCGCGACCCTCGCGGGGCTCTTCGACGTCGATGCCTCTGCTGCCGCGAAGGTCGGGGCGGCGCTCGGCGTGGCGCCGGCGGGCTCGGCCGCGGAGATCTTCGCCGAGCTGAAGTCCGAGACGCGGCCCCGCGACCTGGTGCGCCAGATGTCCGGCGGCCAGCGTCAGGCGGTGGCGATCGCGCGCACGCGGCTGTCGGACCCCAAGATCGTGCTGATGGACGA
>JBBQRM010000405.1:0-3420 GCA_038214855.1 Rhodobacterales bacterium
CGGCGAAAATAATCCAATGTTTTCAAGGGACGGTTGCACGTTTCACTGTGAAAGGCCATGCGAGGCGGATCAGACCGCCTCGAAGAGCAGGATGGCGCGGCCCGGCGTCTCGAGCTCGGACCCGGCCTCGGCGGGGGCCTCGACCGGATTCACTACGCCGCGGGCGCTGTCCAGGCGCAGCCGCCAGCGGCGGCCGGCGCCGGCGTCGGGCGCGGTGACGGTCCGGTCCTCGTGCCCGGCGTTCGAGACGATCAGGAGGCCGGCGCCGGTATTGTCGGCGAGCGCCACCGCGACGCATTTCGCCTGCGCATCCGCCCAGTCCGGCGGCGTCATCGGCGCTCCATCCGACCGCAGCCACCGCACGTTGGGCAGCCCGTGCGGGTCGTGCTTCTCGCCGTGCAGGTAGCGGTCCGAGCGCAGGAGCGCGATCTCGTGGCGCAGCCCGAGGGCGCCTGCGACAAAGTCGCGGAAAGCGGTGGTCCGTCCGGCCTCGTCCTCGGCCCGAAGCCAGTCCCAGTCCATCCAGGCGAGCGGCGTGTCCTGGCAATAGGCGTTGTTGTTGCCCTGCTGGCTGCGGCCGGTCTCGTCGCCCATCAGCAGCATCGGCACGCCCTGCGACAGGATCAGCGCCGAGATGGCGAAGCGGCGCATCCGATCGCGCAGGGCCAGCACCTCGGGGTCGTCGGTCTCGCCCTCGGCGCCGCAGTTCCAGGAACGGTTGTCGTCGTGCCCGTCGCGGCTGTCCTCGCCATTGGCCTCGTTGTGCTTCTCGTCGTAGCTGTAGAGGTCCATCAGCGTGAACCCGTCGTGGGCGGTGATGAAGTTGACGCTGGACCAGGGCCTGCGCCCGCGCCGGTCGAAGATCGCCGCCGAGCCGAGCAGGTTCGCTGCGAACTCCGACAGCGCCCCGTCGTCGCCCTTGAGATAGCCGCGCATGTCGTCGCGGAACCGCCCGTTCCACTCGGCCCAGCCCGGCGGGAAGCCTCCGACCTGATAGCCGTTCGGCCCGATGTCCCAGCTCTCGGAGATCATCTTGACATGCGCGAGCATCGGGTCCTGCGCCACGGCATCGAGGAACGGGCTGTTGGGATCGAACGCGTCGCGGTCGCGCGACAGCGTCGTCGCGAGATCGAAGCGGAATCCATCGACATGGCAGTCCTCGACCCAATAGCGCAGGCTGTCGAGCACCATCTGCAGCACGCGGGGGTGTCGGACGTTGACGTTGTTGCCGCAGCCCGTCGTCTCGAAATAATAGCGCGGATCGTCGGCCAGCACGTAGTAGCTCGCGTTGTCGATGCCGCGGAACGACAGGGTCGGACCCATCTGGTTGCCCTCGGCGGTGTGGTTGTAGACCACGTCGAGGATCACTTCGATCCCTGCCTCGTGCAGCCGCTGGACCATCAGCTTGAAGTCGTGCAGGTCGTGACCCGGCGCTATGTAGCGCTCCGCCGGCGAGAAGAATCCGACGGTGTTGTAGCCCCAGTAGTTCGACAGCCCCTTCTCCACCAGGTAGCGGTCGTCGAAGAAGGTGAAGATCGGCATCAGCTCGATCGCCGTCACCCCGAGGTGCGACAGATGCTCGACCACGCCGGGCGTCGCCAGCCCCGCGAAGGTACCGCGCAACTCGGGTTCCACGTCCTCGCGCCGGGCGGTCATGCCCTTGACATGCGCCTCGTAGATCACCGTGTCGGCCCACGCGCGGTTCGGTTTCGGACTGCGCGACCAGGTATGCGCCGGGTCGATGATCTGACACTTCGGCATCGCCCGCGCGCTGTCGCGGCGGTCGAAGCTCAGGTCCTGCCGCTGCGAGTCGATGCGGTAGCCGTGCAGCGAATCGTGCCAGCGGATCTCGCCGCGGATCGATTTGGCATAGGGGTCGAGCACCAGCTTGTAGGGATTGAACCGATGCCCGGCCTCGGGCGCGTAGGGGCCATGCACCCGAAAGCCGTAGAGCTGGCCGGGTCGGAGGTCGGGGAAATACCCGTGCCAGACCTCGTGGGTATATTCTGGGAGCGCGATCCGCATGGTCTCGCGCTTGCCGCTCGCGTCGAACAGGCAGAACTCCACCTTCGTCGCATGGGCCGAGAACAGTGCGACATTGACCCCTGATCCATCCCAGGTTGCGCCCAGGGGATAGGGAAGACCGGCGGACAGGCGGAGGTCGGCGGACATGAAGGGCAGCCTTGATGAGAGCAATCGGATAGCTGCGGCGGATTTAGGGTGGTTAAGGGTCCAGAAACAAGCCCATAACGCCAACGGCGCAAGCGGCAGCGGTGGCGCGGCCTCGCCGAGGACGGGAACGACGGGATGCAAATCTTCACCTGCGACGTCTGTGGCCAGCTGGTGTATTTCGAGAACACAGAATGCAGACGCTGCGGGCATCTGCTGGGCTTCGAGCCCGCGGCAATGGCGCTGAGGGCGCTCGTGCCGCATCCGGACGAGGCGTCGCCGACGGGCCGCTTCGAGCTCGTCGCCGCGCCGGGGGTCGAGGTGAAGCACTGCGCCAATGTGGCGCAGGACGCCTGCAACTGGCTCCTGCCCGCGGATGCGGCGGAGGCGTTCTGCGAGGCGTGCCGGCTGAACCGGACGATCCCCGACCTGAGCGTGCCCGAAAACCTGCCGCGATGGCGCGAGATCGAGACCGCCAAGCGCCGGCTCGTCTATGCGCTCAAGCGTTGCGGCCTGCGGATCGGCGGCGCGGCGGAGACGGGCGAAGGCGGGCTCGCCTTCGAGTTCCTCGCCGACAATCCCGGCGCCCCGGTGATGACCGGACATGCCGACGGGCTGATCACCATCAACATCGCCGAGGCCGATCCGGCCGAACGCGAGCGGCGCAGGCTCCAGATGGGCGAACCGTATCGCACGCTCCTCGGCCACATGCGCCATGAGATTGGGCACTACTACTGGGACATGCTGGTGCGCGACGCGGCCGAGGGTGGCGCTCAACTGGAGGCGGCCCGCGCGATCTTCGGCGACGAGCGCGCGGACTATGCCGAGGCGCTCGCGCGCAATTACCGCGAAGGTCCGCCGCCGGGCTGGGAGCAGAACCATGTGAGCAGCTACGCCGCCTCGCATCCCTGGGAGGACTTCGCCGAGACCTGGACGCACTACCTGCACATCGTTGACACGCTCGACACTGCCGCGAGCTTCGGGCTGCGCGTCGATCCCGGCGTCACCGACGATCCGGCGCTGAGTTCGCGCATCCGGATCGACCCGTATCACGCCACCGCATTCCAGACGCTGATCGACGCGTGGCTGCCGCTCACCTATGCCGTGAACAGCCTGAACCGGTCCATGGGCCAGCCCGACCTCTATCCCTTCGTGCTGGCGCCGCGGGTGTTCGGCAAGCTCGAATTCGTGCATGATCTGATCGGGGACGCGACCCTGGCGGAACCCGATGCCGCCCAGGGGGCTTGAGGT
>JBBQRM010000406.1:0-3419 GCA_038214855.1 Rhodobacterales bacterium
CATCTCCTCGAAGGCCGCGCGCACCGCCCGCTGGACCGGGTGGTCGATCTCGACATATTCCGGGCCGGCGCGCAGGCGGGCTGCGAGCGTGAGGAACCCCGCGTGCTTGCCTGAGCAGTTGTTGTGCACCTGGCAGACCGGCGACCCCTCGGCGCGAAGCCGCTGGAGATCTTCGGGCGCGCGCGGCGCCTCGGGGCCGCAGCGCAGGTCGTCGTCGCCGAGGCCCAGCTCGCTCAGCCAGCGGCCGACGCGGGTCACGTGCATCGGGGCGCCCTGATGCGAGGCGCAGGCCAGCGCGAGCTGCTCCGCGTCGAGGTGCTCGGCGGCACCGCTCTCGACCAGCGGCAGGGCCTGGAGCATCTTGCACGACGAGCGCGGCAGGATCACCGCGGCCGGATCCCCCCAGGACGCGCGGACGGCGCCTGCCGCGTCGCAGACGACGGCATGTCCGCGGTGGCGCGATTCGAGCAGGTCCCCGCGCCAGACCTCGACCAGGGTTTCCGCGTCACGCATCGTCGGCCTCCGCCAGGGGATCGTCGCCCAATACCCCGCGCAGATGCCGGAACGCCAGCCGCATCCGCGACTTCACCGTGCCGAGCGGCAGGTCGAGCCGTGCTGCGATCTCGCCGTGGCTGAGCCCGTCGTAGAAGGCCGCGACCAGCACGCCGCGCTGTTCCGCCGACAGGCCCGCGAGCCCGGCTCTGACCTGCTCGTCGCGCTCGTTCGCGGTGATCTGGTCGAGCCCGTCGGGCTCGGGATCGGGCTGGAACAGCGGGTCCTGGGGGTCGGGCACCGGCCGGCGCGCCCGGCGCAGCATGTCGATGCGCCGGTTGCGGGCGATGGCGTAAATCCAGGTCGAGGCGGCGGCGCGCAATGGATCGTAGCTGGCGGCGCGGCGCCAGATCGAGACCATCACCTCCTGCGCGATCTCGTCGGCATCCTGGACGGAGGCGCCCGAGCGCAGCATATAGGCCTTGATCCGCCCGGCGTAGCGGTGAAACAGCGCCGCGAAGGCGGCACGATCCCGGCCGGCGATCCCCAGCAACAGCTGCGCGTCGCTCGCGGCGGTCTGTGGCGGTGGCACGGACATCGGCGGCGGTCTTCCGTCTTCGCAGGCTTCACATTCGGTCCCGGCGTGCCGGACGCTGCCGCCCCCGGCCTCGCGGCTTGGCAAGCGGTACTGCGAAATCCGCGCAAGGGGCTGGAAAAACCCCGCCTTCCCGCGTTAGAATGCCGCGTGCACAGCTAAGCGCACCGATGCGATAAAAACAAGAACGACGAGGCCGGGTCGAGGGCGGATCGCAGGCGCCCACGCGAAACCTCCCGCGGCCCTCGAGAACGAGCAGGAGACACGTGTTGATGACCCCCACTTCCCGGCAGGCGGCAACGCTCTGCTTTATCGGCTTGGCCGCCGCGCACAGCGGTCCGGCCGGCGCACAGGCGAGCCAGTCCGCCGAACGCGTCGCGGCCCACACCGACTGGAGCGTCTTCGTCGCCGACGAGCCCAAGGAATGCTACCTCGTCTCGCCACCGACGGACTCGGTGGCGCGCCGCGACGGCGAGGCGGTCGAGGTCGACCGCGGCGACATCAGGCTGTTCGTGACCTTCCGCCCCGGCGAGAACGTCGCGAACGAGGTCAGCTTCACCAGCGGCTATCCGCTGCGCGACGGCTCGACGGTCCGCTTCGAGGTCGGCTCGAGCGGGTTCGACCTCAGTCCCGGCTCGGGCGAGGGCAACGGCTGGGCCTGGCCCGCCTCGACGGCCGAGGACGCGCGGCTGGTCGAGGCGATGCGTGCGGGCGCCGAGGCCGTCGTCACCGGCGTCTCGGCGCGCGGCACGACGACGGTGGACACGTTCTCGCTGATGGGCTTCAGCGCCGCGATGGGCGACGCGGAGACGCGCTGCCGCTGACCGTGCGGCCGCGGACTGGCGAAACCGGGCCGCAGCGTCTATGTTGGCCGCTTCCGCGGCCTTTGAAGCCGTGTGCCGCACGAGAGACCGATGCAAGCCACCGCGCCGATCACCCAGGACGTGCTGACCCTGCCGCGGCGTGCGGCGGCCGGGGGCCTGCCGAACCTCGTCGGCCTCACCCGGCCGCAGATGGCCGCGGCGCTGAGCGAGGCGGGCACGCCGGAGCGTCAGACGGCGATGCGCGCGGGCCAGATCTGGCAGTGGATCTACCACAAGGGCGTGCGCGACTTCGCGGCGATGACCAACCTCGCGCGCGACTACCGCGAGCGGCTCGCGCGGAACTTCGCGATCGAGCGGCCCGAGATCGTCGTGCGCCAGGTCTCGGACGACGGCACGCGCAAGTACCTGCTGCGCCTCGCCGGCGGTGCCGAGGTCGAGGCGGTCTATATTCCCGAGACCGACCGCGGGACGCTGTGCATCTCTTCCCAGGTCGGCTGCACGCTCACCTGCTCGTTCTGCCACACCGGCACGCAGCGGCTGGTGCGCAACCTGACGCCCGCCGAGATCGTGGGCCAGATCCTCGTGGCGCGCGACGACCTCGGCGAGTGGGGCAAACCCTCCGGCGACAAGCGGCTGGTCTCCAACCTCGTGCTGATGGGCATGGGCGAGCCGCTCTACAACTTTGAGGCGGTGCGCGACGCGATGACCATCGCGATGGACAACGAGGGGATCGCGCTGTCGCGCCGAAGGATCACGCTCTCGACCTCGGGGGTCGTGCCCCAGATCGCGCGGGCGGGGGCGGAGATCGGCTGCCTGCTCGCCATCTCGTTCCACGCGACCACCGACGATGTGCGCGACACGCTGGTGCCCATCAATCGCAAATGGAACATAGCGGCGCTGCTCGACGCCTGCCGCGCCTATCCGCGGCTGTCCAACTCCGAGCGGATCACCTTCGAATACGTGATGCTCGACGGGGTGAACGACAGCGACGCCGACGCAAGGCGGCTGGTGAAGCTGATCGCGGGTATCCCGGCCAAGATCAACCTCATCCCGTTCAACCCCTGGCCTGGCGCGCCCTATGCGCGCTCCAGCCCCGAGCGAATCGCGTCCTTTGCCGCCATCGTGAACCGCGCAGGCTATGCGAGCCCGGTGCGCACGCCGCGCGGCGAGGACATCATGGCGGCCTGCGGCCAGCTCAAGAGCGGGTCCGGGCGGGTCCGGGCCGCGCGCTCCGCCTGAGCGGGCACGAAAAACCTTGCCCGAATCTGCGGCGTTAGGGTTATGGTAACCCTGATGAAAAAAGAATGATCGCGCCCGAACGGGTCCGGATCATCATAGAAAATGAGCAGGCAGATGAGCAAATCCGACATACTCCACGCCGGGGCCTCCTCCGGCCGCCACACGAGGCGCGCGGCGATCGCGCTCGCCGCCGCCGCCGTGACCCTCTGTGCCGCCCGCCCGGTCGCGGCGGCCCGGCTCAACCTCGCACAGCGCGCCAATCACCTGGT
>JBBQRM010000407.1:0-3419 GCA_038214855.1 Rhodobacterales bacterium
ATCGTCTCGATCAGCGGCGTCCACGACCTGCGGCCGCTGCTGCGCACGACGATCAACGCCGACCTGCGGCTCGACGCAGCCGAGGCCGCGGCGGAGAGCCCGGCGCTGGCCGTGCCGCGCGATGGCGCGCGGGTGCATGCCTGGGTGGGCGCGGACGAGCGGCCGGAGTTCGTGCGGCAATCGGCGCTTCTGGCCAACATCTGGACGGGGATGGGCGCAGAGATGTCGCTGACGGTCGCGAAGGGGCGGCATCATTTCGATGTGATCGAACCGCTGGCCGATCCGGATTCGGATCTGGTCGCGGCATTGCTGGGGGAGTGAGGGGCGGATGCGGGATCAGGCACGCGTGGTGGTGATCGGCGGTGGCGTGGTCGGGTGCTCGGTGCTCTACCATCTCGCGAAGGCCGGCTGGAGCGACGTGATGCTGATCGAGCGCTCGGAGCTGACCTCCGGCTCGTCCTGGCACGCGGCCGGCGGGTTCCACACGCTGAACGGCGATCCCAACGTCGCGAAGCTCCAGGCCTATACGGTCGGGCTCTACCGCGAGTTGGAGGAATTGTCGGGCCAGTCCTGCGGGCTGCATCTGGTCGGCGGCTTCATGATGGCCGAGAGCCCGGAGCGGATGGACTTCCTGCGCGCGATGCACGCCAAGGGCCGCTGCATGGGGATGGAGACCGAGTTGGTCACGCCCTCGGAGGCCAAGGCGATGTTCCCGATCATGGACGAGAGCCACTTCGTCGGCGGGCTGTGGGACCCGGTCGAGGGGCATCTCGACCCCTCCGGCACCACCCACGCCTATGCCAAGGCCGCGCAAAGGCTCGGGGCGGAGATCGTGCTGAGAAACCGCGTCGTCGAGATCATGCAGGCGGCCGACGGCACCTGGGACGTCGTGACCGAACAGGGTCATGTGCGCGCCGAGCACGTGGTCAACGCCGGCGGCCTCTGGGCGCGCGAGGTCGGGCGGATGGTGGGCCTCGAGCTGCCGCTTCTGGCGATGGAGCACATGTACCTGCTGACCGACGACATGCCGGAGGTGAAGGAATACAACGAGGTCACCGGGCGGGAGATGTGTCACATCATCGACTTCCAGGGGGAGATTTACACCCGGCAGGAACGCGGCGGCATGTTGCTCGGCACCTACGAGAAGGATTGCCGCCCCTGGTCGCCGCGGGTGACGCCCTGGGATTTCGGCCACGAATTGCTCGCGCCCGACCTCGACCGGATCGCGCCCTCGCTCGAGGTGGGCTTTGCGCATTTCCCGCCGCTGGAGCGCGCCGGGATCAAGCAGGTGATCAACGGCCCCTTCACCTTCGCCCCCGACGGCAACCCGCTGGTCGGCCCGGTCCGGGGGCTGACCAACTTCTGGTGCGCCTGCGCGGTGATGGCGGGGTTCAGCCAAGGCGGCGGCGTCGGGCTGGCGCTCGCCAACTGGATGGTCGACGGCGACCCCGGCCACGACGTCTTCGGCATGGACGTGGCGCGCTTCGGGGAATGGGCGAGCCTGCGCTACACCAACGCCCGCGTGCGCGAGAACTACTCCCGCCGCTTCTCGATCCGCTTCCCCAACGAGGAACTGGCGGCGGCGCGCCCCTGCCAGACGACGCCGCTCCACGACATCCAGACGCGCGACAACAACGCGGTGATGGGCGTGACCTGGGGCCTCGAAGTGCCGCTGTGGTACGCGCCGAAGGGCGAGGCGCCGCGCGACGTGCTGTCGTTCCGCCGCTCCAACGATTTCGAGCACGTGGGTGCCGAGGTTCGTGCGGTGCGCGAGCGGGTGGGCGTCACCGAGATCGCGAACTTCGCCAAATACGAGGTGACCGGGGCGGGAGCGGACGGCTGGCTCAACCACCTGCTCACCAACACCATGCCGCGCGAGGGGCGGCTGGTGCTGAGCCCGATGCTCAACGAGGCCGGCAAGCTGATCGGCGATTTCACCGTGGCCCATGCCGGGCGCGACCGGTTCATGATCTGGGGCTCGTCGGCCGCGCAGATCCATCACATGCGCTGGTTCGAGGCGCATCTGCCCGGCGACGGCTCGGTCAACGTCGAGCGGCTGGGGATGCGGCTGATGGGGCTCGGCCTCGCCGGGCCGCGCGCGCGCGAGGTGCTGGCAGCGCTCGTCGATGAGGACGTCTCGGGCGCGGCCTTCCGCTTCATGGACTTTCGCGAGATGGCGGTCGCGGGCTGCCCCGCGATGGTCAACCGCATCAGCTATACCGGCGATCTCGGCTATGAGATCTGGGTGGAGCCCGCCTATCTGCGCAGGCTCTATCTCGCGATAAAGGCCGCGGGCGCCGACCACGGCATTGCCGACTTCGGGATGCGGGCGCTGCTGTCGATGCGGCTGGAGAAGAACTTCCCCACCTGGTTCGCCGAACTGCGTCCGATCTACGGCGCCTGCGAGGGCGGCATGGAGCGGTTCGTGAAGCTCGGCAAGAACGACTTCATCGGCCGCGAGGCCGCGGCGCGGGAGAAGGCGCAGGGTCCGCGGCTGCGGCGGGTCAGCCTCAGCATCGAGGCGGGCTCCGCCGACGTGATGGGCGACGAGCCGATCTGGGCGCGCGGCCCCGCGAACGGCGCGATACCCGCGCCGCACGGCCACGGCGCCCGGCGCTTCGACGCTGAAGGCCGCGAGACCCCGCGCAGCGACGGGCGCACCGACGGCGACTGGCATGTCGCGGGCTGGGTCACCTCCGGCGGCTACGGCCACCACGTCCGGGCCTCGCTCGCCCAGGGCTACCTGCCCGCAGGGCTCGCGGAGGCGTCGGGCGAGTTCCAGGTCGAGATCCTGGGCGAGCGCCGCCCGGCGCGCCTCCTCCGCGAACCGCTGTTCGACCCCACCGGCGCCCGGATGCGGGGGTGAGGCCCAGGAGCGACTACCGCTCCAGCCCGAGGCGCCGGTGCCACTCCGCGAGGCTCTCCTGCGGGTAGTCGTCGAAGGTCTTGTCCGAAGCCCCGACACAAGGCTCGACCCATGCGGCCCTGCTCGCCAGCATCAAATGCGTGCGCTCCGGCGGGATCGGCAGAAGCGTGTCGATGGCCGAGGCATGCGGATGCACGAGCTCCGGCCAGGTCGGGTCCCACAGCCACAGCTGCGATCCGCACGCCCCGCAGAACTTGCGCTCGCCCGAGCTGCGCGTCTCCTCGCCGCTCGCGTCGTGCATCCGCGCGCGATAGCTGCGGATGTGCTCGGCCCCCTCGATCTCCAGCGTCGCGGCATCCGCGCCGAAGTTGATCGCAAAGCCGCCCGCCCCGGCCGTCTTGCGGCAGATCGAGCAGTAGCAGAGGTTGAACGGATACGGATGCCGCGCCTCGACGCCGAACTTTACCGTGCCGCAATGGCAGGAGCCTTCCAGCCGCATGTCGAACCCTCCCCGTCGCTCCGGTTCCGCTCTCCTTTCTCAGAACGTCGCCCG
>JBBQRM010000408.1:0-3412 GCA_038214855.1 Rhodobacterales bacterium
GAAGAACCTCAGCTACAACATGCGCCGTCTCGGCCAGCTTCGCCGGTTGCATCCCAGTCCCGTGTGATCACGGTTACCACCACGGAAACGCCCTCCGTAGACAGGCCGCTGACCCGGGCATCCGGAAACGGAACCGACGCCCGACATGTCTAGGGTGTTTTCTCGCTGACCGAAGGCTGCGCTCTACCGGAGGCGCGCCTCAATCGCGGATCACCGCAGAAACAGGGCAAAAATCGAGGTGCCCGGAGGGCACACAGCCGGAGGGAACACGGCGAAACCGTGCCCGTGTTTGCCAAAGCCGGGCCGGGGCGGTAAGGCTGGCGCCGAACGAGCGGAGAGCGCAATGCGGCGGGTGGTTCTGTGCATTCTCGACGGCTGGGGCCTGAGCGACAGGCGCGAGGGCAACTCGGTGGCGCTGGCGCGCACGCCGGTCTTCGACCGGATCTGGGCAGAGGGTCCGCATGCGCGTCTGTCGGCGCAGGGCACCGACGTCGGCCTGCCCGAAGGACAGATGGGCAATTCCGAGGTCGGGCACATGAATATCGGCGCGGGGCGCGTCGTGTGGATGGACCTGCCGCGGATCGACAAGGCGATCGAGGACGGGAGCTTCGCTTCCAACCCGGCATTGGGGGATTTCGTCGCGGCGCTGAAAGCCTCGGGCGGCACGGCGCATCTGGCGGGGCTCGCCTCGCCGGGCGGCGTTCATTCTCACCAGCGCCACATCGTCGCGCTGGCGCGGGTGATCGCGGCGGCGTGGGTGAAAGTGGCGGTGCATGCGTTCCTCGACGGCCGCGACGTGGCGCCTTCGAGCGCGCGCGAGCAGATCGCAGCGCTGAAGGCGGAGCTGCCCGAGGGGGCTGTGATCGCGACGGTCGCGGGGCGGTTCTATGCGATGGACCGCGACCGTCGCTGGGACCGCGTGGCGGCGGCCGCCGCGGCGATCCTGCGCGCCGAGGGGGGGCGCGCAGCGAGTGCCGACGCCGCCATCGCCGCGGCCTACACGCGAGGCGAGACCGACGAATTCGTGACGCCCGCGGCGATCGGCGAATATGCTGGGATGCGCGACGGCGACGGGCTGGTCTGCGCGAACTTTCGCGCCGACCGGGTGCGCGAGATCCTCGGCGCGCTGGTCGATCCCGGCTTCGACGGCTTCGACCCCGGGCCGCGGCCGCATCTCGAAGCCAGCCTCGGGATGGTGCATTACTCGGCCGAGCTCGACATGCATATGACGGCGATGTTTCCGCCGTACGATCTTCCGAATACGCTCGGGGCCTGGGTGTCGAGCCACGGGCTGAGGCAGTTACGCGTGGCGGAGACCGAGAAGTATCCGCATGTCACCTTCTTCTTCAACGGCGGTATCGAGCCGCCGCTGCCCGGCGAGACGCGGTACATGGCGCCGAGCCCGAAGGTGCGAACCTACGACCTTCAGCCGGAGATGTCGGCGGCGGAGGTGACGACGGCGCTGGTTGCGGCCATCCGGTCGGGCGAGCAGGACCTGATCGTGGTCAACTACGCCAACCCCGACATGGTCGGCCACACCGGGGTGATCGAGGCGGCAATCCGCGCGGTCGAGGCGGTGGACGCGAGCCTCGGCGAGGTGATCGCGGCGCTGGATGCCGCGGGCGGGGCGATGCTGGTCACCGCCGACCACGGCAATTGCGAGACGATGATCGACCCCGAGACCGGCGGGCCGCACACCGCGCATACGCTCAACCCGGTGCCGCTTGTGCTGGTCGGTGGGCCACCGAGCACGCGGCTGCGTGACGGGCGGCTCGCGGATCTCGCGCCGACCCTTCTGGCGCTGATGGGCCTCGCGCCGCCGCCCGAGATGACCGGGCGGAGCCTGATCGAGGACGTGTGAGGCGGCGGGCGAGCTCGGGCGCGGCGCTCGCCGCGGCGCTGGCGCTCACAGCGGCGCTGCCGACGGCGGCCGAGGCGCCGGCGGGTGAGCTCGCGCCGCGCCTCGCCCGCGCTGCGGAGGCGGTGGCGTCGCTTGAGGAAGCGCGCGGCCCGGCGCTGGCCGCGGCGGTCGCGGCTGGGGCCGCGGCGCTGGTGGGTCTCGGGGAGGCAAGGCGCGCGGCGCGCGCCGAGGCCGAGACGCTGGCGCTCGATCTGGCGGTGCGCCGCGTCGAGACCGCGCGGCTGATGGCAGCACTGCAGGCGAAGGTCCACGGCCGCCCGGTGCCCGAGGCGCTGCACCCCCTAGGACCGCTCGCGGCGGCGCGCGCAGCTTCGATGCTGGCGGTGCTCGATCCGGCGCTCGAGGCCGAGGCGGCGCGGGTCCGCGATGTGCTCGGTGAGATCGCCAGCGCCCGTGCGCTCGAGGCCGAGGCGGCGGAGGCGCTGCGCGACGCCCTGCCTGCGCTCGACGCGGCGCGGGCGAGGCTGGCGTCGGCGCTTGCGCCCGCGGTGGACGGATCCGGCTGCTGCGGTGCAGAGGCCGCAGTGGGCACGGCTGTCGCGACGCTGGTTCGCGAAAGCGAGAGCCTCTCCGACCTCGCGGCGGCGCTGGACAGGGATGCGCCCGAGGCGGAGGCGGCGGCGCCGGACGGTGAGGCGGGCGCGACGGCGCCGATGGCGCTTGCCTGGCCCGCCGCCGGGCGCCTGGCCGAGCGCTATGCTGCGCGCGACGCCGCCGGCGTCAGCCGCCCGGGCGTGGCACTGGCGACCGCGCCGCTGGCGCTTGTGCGCGCGCCGGCAGCCGGCATCGTGCGCTACGCCGGGCCCTTCCTGGAGTACGGCTATGTGGTGGTGCTGGAGCCGCGGCCGGGCACGCAGCTGGTGCTGGCGGGCCTGGGGATGCTCGCGGTGCACGGCGGCGAGCGGGTCGAGGCGGGCGCGCTCGTCGGGCTCGTCGGCGGCCGGCCCGCCGATCCCGACGAAGATGTGAAGGCTCCGCGCGCGGCTGCGGACGCGACGCCGTGGGAAACACTGTATATAGAGGTCCGCGACGGCGGCCGCCCCATCGATCCGGAACCCTGGTTCACGGACGGCAGCGGCTGAGGCGAAAGCCCTTGCGCGCGGATGCCCGCGGCGCGAGACAGACGATCATGAGGATGAGGAACTTCGCGTGATGAAACGAATCTGGATGGCCGGTCTCGGCGGCGCAGTGGCCGGCGTTCTCGTGAGCACGCAGTTCGCCGCACCAATCGTGGCGCAGGAGGCTGCGAAGGACGAGGCCGTCTACCAGCAGCTCGACCTGTTCGGCGACATCTTCGAGCGCATCCGCGGCTCCTATGTCGAAGAGGTCTCCGAGCCCGATCTGGTGCAAAGCGCGATCAACGGCATGCTGTCCTCGCTCGATCCGCATTCGAGCTACCTGCCGCCCGAAGAGTTCGACGACATGCAGGTTCAGACCAAGGGCGAGTTCGGCGGTCTCGGGATCGAGGTCACCCAGGAGAACGGCTTCGTG
>JBBQRM010000409.1:0-3411 GCA_038214855.1 Rhodobacterales bacterium
ACCAGCGCGCCGAGGTCTGCGAGCGGATGCGCCAGGACGGCCCGTTCATCGAAGCGGGCGAAAACGACAATCTGATCGTCCAGCGGCTCGGGGCTGACCCGAACGCGCTCGGCATCTTCGGCTATTCCTACCTCTACGAGAATTCGGACAAGCTCAAGCCGGTCTCGATCGAGGGCGTGGCGCCGACCGAGGAGACGATCGCCTCGGGCGAGTACACGATCTCGCGGCCGCTGTTCGTCTACGTCAAGAATGCGCACCGCGGGGTGATCCCGGGCCTCGAGGAGTTCCTCGCCGCATTCGTCTCCGAGGAGGCCTTCGGGCCCGGCGGCTATCTCGCGGAGCGGGGCCTGATCCCGCTCGCCGAGGACCGGCGCGAGGAGGTCCGCACCGAGGTTACCGAGGCACAGCCGATGCAGGCGATGAACTGAGGCGCCGCTGAGGCTTGATTCCGGCCGGGCGCGCCCACGCCCGGCCGTCGTTTGAGCGCCATTCGGGGGAAATTGCGTGTTCGGCTACATGCTTCTGACCATCCTGGGCCTGTCGCTGGTCGCCTTCTGGGTCGGAAGGTCGGCCGGCAACCGCTTCGTGGCGACGACAGGCCAGGTGCATTCGCTGCCGGGCTATCACGGCGCCTTCGTGGCGATCTGGGTCGGAATCCCGGCGCTGATCCTGCTCCTGCTGTGGCTGCTGTTCCAGGGCAGCGTGATCGACGGGCTGCTCCTGCGCAGCCTGCCCGACGCACTGACCGAAGGCGCGAGTGCGGCGCGGCACAACTTGCTCATCTCCGAGATCCGAAATGTCGCGGCCGGGCTTATCTTCGCCGAACCCGCGCCCGAGATCACCGCCGCCGCCGAACGGCTGCAGCGCTGGGGCGGCATCGCGCGCATCGCCCTCGCCGTCTGCCTCGTCTCGGTGATGCTGCTGGCGCTGTTTCTGGCACGCGCACGGCTCGCGCCGCGGTTCCGCGCACGCAACGGCGTGGAGACGGCACTGTCGATGTTCATGATCTTCTGCTCGATCGTGGCGGTCCTGACCACGGTCGGGATCATCGTATCGCTCCTGTTCGAGGCCTGGGCCTTCTTCCGGCTGGTGCCGCCGGCGGACTTCTTCTTCGGGTTGAACTGGGAGCCGCAAATCGCGATCCGTCCGGGCCAGATCGCCGGCGCCGGCGCCTTCGGCGCGGTGCCGGTGTTCCTCGGCACGCTGGTCATCGCCACCATCGCGATGATTATCGCGACCCCCACCGGCATCTTCACCGCGATCTACCTCGTTGAATATGCCTCCGACCGGGTGCGGAACGTCGTGAAGCCGATGCTCGAGATCCTCGCGGGCGTACCCACGGTCGTCTACGGCTTCTTTGCGGTACTGACGGTGGCGCCCGCGATCCGAGACGCGGGCGGGCTGCTCGGGGTGGCGACCTCGCCGAATTCCGCACTGGCCGCAGGGCTGGTGATGGGGATCATGATCATCCCGTTCATCTCGTCGCTCTCGGACGACGCTTTGCGCGCGGTGCCACGCTCGATGCGCGACGGCTCGCTCGCCATGGGCGCGACCCAGGCAGAGACGATCACCCGCGTGCTCCTGCCCGCGGCGTTGCCCGGCATCATGGGCGGGGTTCTCCTCGCGCTTTCCCGCGCCATCGGTGAGACGATGATCGTGGTGATGGCCGCGGGGCTGATCGCCTCGATGACGGTCAACCCGCTCGACAGCGTCACCACCGTCACCGTGCAGATCGTGACGCTGCTGATCGGCGACACCGCCTTCGACAGCCCCAAGACCCTCGCGGCCTTCGCGCTGGGCCTGGTGCTGTTCCTGGTGACGCTGGGGCTCAACATCATCGCCATCACCATCGTGCGCCGCTACCGGGAGCAGTACGAATGACCGACGCGACCGCGACGCCGACCCCCCACTACGCCTCGTCCGAAGCCGCGGCGGCGCGGCGGCGCAAGCGCTATGCAGCGGACCGGCGGCTGCGGCTCTACGGGATCACCGCGATCGTCTTCGCGCTCGGACTGCTCGGTATCCTCATCGCGACGCTGGTGAGCAGCGGCTATCTCGCCTTCACCCAGACGCATGTCCGCGTGGATTTCCCGATTTCCACCGAGAACGTCGATCTAGAGAAACCCGACAAGGGCAACTACCGCGCGGTGATGCGGGAGGGGATCTCGGCGCTCTTGCCGGAGGCCACGAGCCCCGCGGCGCTGCGCTCGATCACCGAGATGCTGACCAACAACACCCAGTTCTTCCTGCGCGACGCAGTGCTGCGCGACCCGGAGGTCATCGGCGGCAACCTGTCGCTCAAGGTGCCGGTCGCGGACCCCTACGACCAGCTCTACAAGGGGCTGATCGACCGCGACACGCCCGAGGACAGGCGGCGCCTCAGCGACGAGGAGATCGCGCGCTTCGACGCTCTGGTCGAGCAGGGGCGCATCTCCCGGCCGTTCAACGCCGGGCTGTTCCTCAACGCCGACAGCCGCTTTCCTGAAATCGCAGGCCTCGCGGGCGCGATCGTCGGTTCGTTCTACGCGCTGCTGGTCTGCTTCCTGATCAGCTTTCCCATCGGCATTGCCGCGGCGATCTATCTGGAGGAATTCGCGCCGAAGAACCGCGCGACCGACGTGATCGAGGTCAACATCAACAACCTCGCCGCGGTGCCCTCGATCGTGTTCGGGCTCCTGGGGCTCGCGGTCTTCATCCAGATCTTCGGACTGCCGCGCTCGGCGCCGCTCGTGGGCGGGATGGTGCTGGCGCTGATGACGCTGCCCACGATCATCATCGTGACCCGCAACGCCATCAAGGCGGTGCCGCCCTCGATCCGCGAGGCGGCCTACGGCGTCGGCGCCTCCAAGCACCAGGTGACGATGCACCACGTGCTGCCGCTGGCGCTGCCGGGGATCCTCACCGGCACGATCATCGGGCTCGCGCAGGCGCTGGGCGAGACGGCACCTCTCCTTCTGATCGGCATGAACGCCTTCATCACCAGCCCGCAGGGCGGGCTGATGGACGCCTCCACCGCGCTGCCGACGCAGATCTTCATCTGGGCCGACAGCCCCGAGCGCGGCTTCGTCTCGCGCACCTCGGCGGCGATCTTGGTTCTGCTGGGATTTCTGATATGCATGAACGCGATCGCGATCTTCCTGCGCCAGCGGCTGGAACGGACCTGGTGACCCCATGCGAGAGGCAAAGATCATGAGCATCCTGGCCGACCCCACGGCGGACGCCGCTCCCGCCGAGCCGCAGCCCGCCGCGGGCCGCGTCAAGATCGCGGCGCGCGGCGTCTCGGTCTTCTACGGCGAGAAGCAGGCGCTGTTCGAGGTCGATCTCGACGTCCGGGAGAACCTCGTCACCTCGCTGATCGGCCCTTCGGGCTGTGGCAAGTCGACCTTCCTGCGCGCGATCAACCGCATGAAC
>JBBQRM010000410.1:0-3400 GCA_038214855.1 Rhodobacterales bacterium
CTTGCGTGCGTCTTGCTCTCTGGGTCGGAGACATTTTCCAACACTCTCCGCCAAACCGAAAACCACAAGAAATCCCGCCCGACCGCATCGTGCGCATGGCTGAGGCACTATGCTTCGCCGCATAATGTACAAAGTCGAGCTCAGGTGTTGAACAGGAAGTGCAGCACGTCGCCGTCCGCGACCCGGTAGGCCTTGCCCTCCGCGCGCATCCGCCCCGCCTCCTTGGCCGGTTGCTCGCCGCCGAGGCTCACGAAATCGTCGTAGGCGATGGTCTCGGCGCGGATGAAGCCTCGCTCGAAATCGCCGTGGATGACGCCCGCCGCCTGAGGCGCCGTCGTTCCTTGCGGGATCGTCCAGGCCCGCGCCTCCTTCGGGCCGACGGTGAAGTAGGTCGAGAGGCCGAGCAGCGCGTAACCTGCCTTGATCAGCCGGTCGAGCCCGGCCTCCTCCAGACCCATCTCGGCGAGAAACTCCACCCGCTCGCCCTCGTCGAGCTGGGCGATCTCCTCCTCGATCGCCGCCGAGATCACCACCAACGCCGCGCCCTCGGCTTCGGCCAGACGCGCCACCGCTTGCGAGCGCGCGTTGCCGCTGGCCGCCGCCGCCTCCTCGACGTTGCAGACGTAGAGCACCGGCTTGGCCGTCAGGAGCTGCAACCCCCGCCATGCCCGCGCGTCCTCCTCCGCCACCGCGACGCTCCGCGCCGGCCGCCCCTCTGCCAGCGCCGCCTGCGCCGCCCGGAGCAGCCGGTCCTGCGCCTCGGCCTCGCGGTCGCCGCCCTTGAGCTTGCGCGCGAGACCCGCGAGCCGCTTCTCGACGCTGTCGAGGTCGGCGAGCATCAGCTCGGTCTCCACCGTCTCGCCATCGGCCACCGGATCGACCCGTCCCTCGACATGGGTGACGTCGTCGTCCTCGAAGCAACGCAGCACATGGGCGATGGCGTCGCATTCGCGGATGTTGGCGAGGAACTGGTTGCCCAGGCCCTCGCCCTTGGAGGCCCCCTTCACCAGCCCGGCGATATCCACGAAGGTCATGCGCGTGGGGATCACCTTCGCCGACTTCGCGATGCCGGCCAGCCGGTCGAGCCTCGGGTCAGGCACGCTCACTTCGCCGACGTTCGGCTCGATGGTGCAGAAGGGAAAGTTCGCCGCCTGCGCCGCCGCGGTGCGGGTGAGCGCGTTGAACAACGTGGACTTGCCGACGTTCGGCAGCCCGACGATCCCCATCCTGAAGCCCATCCGATCCTCCCCGGCCCGCCGCGCCCCCTCATGGCGCAGGCGTGGGCCAAGGGTCAAGCGCAGCTAGAGGTCGCCGCGCGCCCGTCTGTCGGCATGGGCCTGATAGATGATGATCCAGGCGAGCAGGATGAAGATCGGATGGCCGAGGCCTCCCGAGATCAGGATCGCCGGCAGCCAGATCACGAAGACGACGATGGACAGGATCGGCCGACCCACGAGCAGGATCGACAGCGGCGGCAGCAGAAGGGCGAGCACATAGTTCATGGCAGCCCACATAGGAACGCCGCCGCGCCGATGCCAGACCCCCGCCACAGGTTCCCGCCCGACCGCTTGCGTTTCCCGTTCGCGCGAGGCACATCCGCAGGGAGGAGGACGAGGGACCCCGATGACCCGCATCGACGACACGTTCGCAGCCCTGGCGCGCGACGGGCGCAAGGCCTTCGCAGCGTTCGTCATGGCCGGCGATCCCGACTTCGACACCTCGCTCGCCTTGGTCCGCGGCCTGCCGGGAGCCGGTGTCGATCTGATCGAGCTCGGCATGCCCTTCACCGATCCGATGGCCGACGGCCCGTCGATCCAGCGCGCGGGCCTGCGCGCGCTCCGCGCCGGCATGACGCTCCGCCGTACCCTCGACCTGGTCCGCGCCTTCCGCGAGAGCGACGCCGCCACGCCCATCGTGCTGATGGGCTACTTCAACCCGATCCACGCCTTCGGGGCCGAGGCTTTCGTCGCCGCGGCGCGGGCGGCGGGGGTCGATGGGCTGATCGTCGTCGATCTGCCGCCCGAGGAGGACGCCGAGCTGTGTGTGCCCGCGCGCGCCGCGGGGCTCGACTTCATCCGCCTGACCACGCCGACCACCAATGCCCGCCGCCTGCCCACGGTGCTGGAGCGCGCCTCGGGGTTCGTCTACTACGTCTCGATCACCGGCATCACCGGGGCCGCCGCCGCAAGCGCTGCCGCCGTAGCACCCGATGTCGCGCGCATCCGCGAGGCCTCCGGCCTGCCGGTCTGCGTCGGCTTCGGCATCCGCACGCCCGAGACCGCCGCCGAGATCGCCTCGGTCGCAGACGGCGCGGTCGTGGGCTCGGCCATCGTCGACCGCCTCGGCGCCGGCCAGTCCCCGGCCGAGGTGCTCGAATTCGTCCGTACCCTCGCGGACGGCGCCCATTCCGCCTGATCCCCGACCGGAGGCTCCCATGACCTACACCCCCGCCGAAGACCGCTACGAGCGCATGGTCTTTCGCCGCTGCGGCGCCAGCGGCCTGATGCTGCCGGCCGTCTCGCTCGGCCTGTGGCACAACTTCGGCCACGACACGCCGCACCAGACGAAGCGCGAGATCTGCCGCACCGCCTTCGACGCCGGCATCACCCATTTCGACCTCGCCAACAACTACGGCCCGCCGCCGGGCAGCGCCGAGGAAGCCTTCGGCGACATCCTCGCGACCGACTTCAAGGGCCACCGCGACGAGCTGATCGTCTCGTCCAAGGCCGGCTACCTGATGTGGCCGGGCCCCTACGGCGAGCTGGGCAGCCGCAAGTACCTGATCGCCTCCTGCGACGCCTCGCTCAAGCGCATGGGCCTCGACTACGTCGATATCTTCTACTCGCACCGCTTCGACCCCGACACGCCGCTCGAAGAGACGATGGCAGCCCTCGACCGGATCGTGCGCTCCGGCCGCGCGCTCTATGTCGGGATCTCGTCCTACAATTCCGATCGGACCCGTGCTGCGGCGGCGATCCTCGAGGATCTCGGCACGCCCTGCCTGATCCATCAGCCGAGCTACAACATGTTCAACCGCTGGTTGGAGCGGGACGGGCTGAAGGAGACGCTGAAGGAGCTCGGCATCGGCTCCATCGCCTTCACCCCGCTCGCCCAGGGGATGCTCACCGACAAGTACCTCGGCGGCGTGCCCGAGGGCAGCCGCGCGTCCCAGGGCAAGTCGCTCGACCCCGGTGCGCTGAAGCCCGAGACGCTGGAGAACATCCGTGCGCTCAACGCCATGGCCGAGGCGCGCGGCCAGACGCTCGCCCAGATGGCCATCGCCTGGGTGCTGCGCGGCGAGGGGATCACCACCGCGCTCATCGGTGCCTCGAAGCCCTCGCAGGTCACCGACTGCGCCGGCGCCATCAACAATCTCGAGTTCACCGATGACGAGCTCGCC
>JBBQRM010000411.1:0-3373 GCA_038214855.1 Rhodobacterales bacterium
GACCGCTCCTCCCGGCGCCGAGACCCCGCATGCCCATGTCGACGCACCCTACGGTCAGCATCGCGGGACCTCAGGTGCCCGAATTGCCCAGAACCCTCGCCGACAAAGGATTCGATGAATATCCCGGGCACATCGAGCGCCGGAACCACGGCGTGGGGGCCCGGTCCGTATGTAACGTGCCAGCCACTTCCTGCGCCAACGCAGTGGATCGTGAAACCGGGACCGCGCAAGACTTCGGCCGAGCCACTGGCAACGTGGTCGCAAACCGCCTCAATCGTCTCCTGCTTCCACTTCTTGACGCTTTTATGCGCGACGTGTCTCCACAGGTGGCTCAGCGCCCCCTTTCCCTGCAGATAGAGAACATAACTACGTGTTCTTTGCGCTGCTGTCCGGACACGAAGTTCTTCACCCAGCCTGACCAGGGAGTTGCTGACTGTTGCGGAAGAGGTCTCTTCTCCGCCGCCAATTTGCTCCACCCGCTGGTATACACGCGTGACCTCGACGCCCCAGGCGTTGCCGCCCTGAAGTTGGACGGTGAGGTCAGGCGGATCCTTTTCTTCTACGACAACGCAGGCGCCCGCCGTACCCGTTTGCGAAAAATGCTCCCGCAGAAGTCGCGCCGCCAGCTCTTCGTCGTCATTCTTCATATTCGTGCCTCTCTGGAAGCTGTATGATCCATTAGTTCACCCCGCTTCTACCCGGCTCTCGCCCCCCGCCTCGTCGACCCGCAGCCGCATCGCCCGGTCGCCCAGCGCCGCGAACAGCCCCGCCTCGGTCCCGGTCATCCAGGCCTGCGCCCCGAGCCCGCAGACCGCGTCGTAGAGCGCCGCGCGCCTGTCCGCATCCAGATGTGCGGCCACTTCGTCGAGGATCAGGATCGGCATGGCCCCGATGCTCGCGGCCACCGCGCGGGCGTTGGCGAGGATCAGGCTGATCAGAAGCGCCTTCTGCTCGCCGGTCGAGCACAGCCGCGCCGGCACGCCCTTCGCGGCGAAGACCGCCGCGAGATCGTCGCGGTGCGGCCCTACCAGGCTGCGCCCCACCACCATGTCGCGCCCGCGGCCCTCGCGCAGCGCCGCCGCCAGCGCCGCCGCCTCCGCCGGCGCCTCGGTCTCGAGCGCAAGCTCGGCCCGCGGGAACGCCGCCTCCGCTTCATCCTGCGCCGCGGCGAGCGCCTCCAGCGCCGCGCGCCGCGCCGCGGTGACGCGCGCGCCCTCCCGCGCCATCTGCGCCTCGAGCGCCTCGTACCAGCCCGCGTCGCGCACCTTGTCGCGCAGCAGCCGGTTGCGCTCGCGCAACGCGCGCTCGTAGGCGAGCACCGCCTCGCCGTGATCGGGCATCAGGCTCAGCGCCGCGCGGTCGAGGAAGCGCCGCCGCGCCGCCGCGCCGTCGAGCCACAGCCGGTCCATCGCCGGCACCAGCCACAGCACCCGCGCGACGCTGCCGAGTGCCGTCTGGGTCGCGGGCTTTCCGTCGATCTGGACCGATCGCCCGGCCCCGTTGGTCCGGGTCTCGATCTCGTGCGCGCCGCCCGGCCCTTCGATGCGCGCCGCGAGCTTCCAGCCGATGCGCTCGGGAGCACGCGCCAGCTCCTCGCTCGCAGCCCCCCGCAGCCCGCGGCCGGGCGAGAGCAGCGACACCGCCTCCACCAGATTGGTCTTGCCGGCGCCGTTGGGACCGAAGATGGCGAGCGGCCTGCCGTCGAATCCGAGCCGCAGCTGCCTGTGCGAGCGGAAGTGCGACAGCGCGAGATCCGCCACCGCGACCCGCGCCATCACAGTCTCCCGAGCCCCGCGCCTCTAAAAATTTGATTAATTCGTGGCAAAAAATACAATAGAATCAATGGCAGCGCCGATGTCGCACGGTGCGACACCCGCCGTCGCACACCCTCACACCCGCATCGGCATCACTACGTAGACCGCCGTCTCGTCGTTGCCCTCGCGCATCAGCGTGGGGTCGCCGGCGGTGTTGAACAGGAAGACCGCGTTCTCCCGGTCCACCTGGCTCGCGATCTCGAGCAGGTATTTCGCGTTGAAGCCGATCTCCAGCCGCTCGTCGGCATAGGCGACCGCCAGCTCCTCGTCCGCGGCCCCGCTGTCGGGCGAATTCACCGACAGGATCAGCCGGTCCTCGTCGAGCGCCATCTTCACCGCCCGCGACCGCTCCGAGGAGACCGTCGCTACCCGGTCCACCGCCTGGGCGAACTCGGCCGCATCGACTTCCAGCCGCTTGGTGTTGCCGGTCGGGATCACGCGGGCATAGTCTGGGAAGGTGCCGTCGATCACCTTCGAGGTCAGCGTCACCTCCAGCGTCGCGAAGCGGATCTTGGTCTCGCTCACCGACACCGCGATCTGGGCCTCGTCGTCGTCGAGCAGCTTTCTGAGCTCGCCCACCGTCTTGCGCGGCACGATCACGCCCGGCACGTCCTCGGCCCCCTCGGGCAGGCTCGCGTCGATCCGCGCCAGCCGGTGGCCGTCGGTCGCCACGCAGCGCAGCACCGAGCCCTCCGCGACCTTGGCCGCGTGGAAATAGACGCCATTGAGATAGTACCGCGTCTCCTCGGTCGAGATCGCGAACTTCGCCTTGTCGAACAGCCGCCGCAGCACCGGCGCCGGGCAGGCGAAGTTGCACTGGTACTCCGAGCTCGCCATCATCGGGAAGTCCTCGCGAGGCAGCGTCGCGAGGCTGAAATGCGCGCGCCCGGCCCGTACCTCGAGCCGGCCCGAGGCGCCGTCGTCGGCGAGTTCGACCATCGCGCCCTCGGGCAGCTTGCGCACGATCTCGTGCAGCGTATGCGCCCCCACCGTCGTGGTACCGGCGCGGGTGACCATGGCGCGCGCCTTGTCGATCACCTCGATGTCGAGATCGGTCGCGCGGAACCGCACCTCCTCGCCCTCGGCCTCGATCAGCACGTTGCCCAGGATCGGGATCGTGTTGCGCCGCTCGACCACCGACTGCGCCCGGCCCATGGTCCGAAGAAGCGCGCTGCGCTCCATGCTGAGTTTCATGCCTGTCACCGTATCCATGGTCCGGAGAGCCCGCGCGAGCGGGCGGAGCGCGACGTTAGCGGATCGGCGGCCGATGGCAAGGGCTGTGCCGCTGGTCGAGCCGCCTCCGCAACCTGTGGTATAGGGACATAGGGGAATTACAGTAATAATGGTGAATAATATTATCACTATATTTTAATATTAACCTAAATATTCAGATTTTTAGTATCTTAAAGAGATTATTGACAAAATTCTACGTTTCGCCACTTTGGGACCCGTTGTTTAACCGCAGTAAAGGAGTTCTCATAGTAATTACCCACCCCCGTTCCGGGCTTTGGGTATCAGGTCGCGATTGCGTCGAGGATGGTCTGGAACGGGCGAGCACC
>JBBQRM010000412.1:0-3365 GCA_038214855.1 Rhodobacterales bacterium
GGGGCCGACGAGGTTCGGACCCCGCTTCGGGAGGGTGAAGAATGCGTCTGTCTTGTCTGGGTGCCGCGGCGGTCTGCCTCGGGCTCACGTTCGCTACGGCGGGGTCGGCTGCGACCTATTTTGCCGACATCACGTCGCTGAGCGGCTCTGGCGTCAGCGGCCGCGCAAAGCTCAACTACAACGAGTCCAACCACAGCCTGGTGGTCAAGATCAAAGCGAGCGGCCTGACCCCAGGCCAGTCGCACGCCCAGCACATCCACGGCCTGCCCGGCGCCGGCATGAAGCCGATCGATTCGCGCTCGCCGACGCTGATGCAGGACACCGACGGCGACGGCTTCATCGAGCTCGCCGAGGGTGCCGTGACCTACGGGCCGATCATCATCCCGCTCGACGATCCCTCCGGCGCATTCCCCGTCGCCAACGCCAAGGGCAAGATCAAGTTCAAGCAGAAGTACGACCTCGGCGATTCCGCCACCTTCGCGGCGGGCTTCGCCAAGAGCGACGTGATGCCGTTCACGCTGCGCGAGATCGTGCTGCACGGCGCTAACGTGCCGGCGGGCGCGGGCGCCGGCACGATGGGCGAGGTCGACGGCACCGGCGGCTACAAGGCGTTCCTGCCGGTCGGCTCGGGCGAGATCGAGGTCGCCCCGATCCCGCTGCCGGCCGCGGGCTGGCTGCTGGTGGGCGGGGTCGCCGCGATGGCGGGCCTGAGGCGCCGCCGCCGCACCGCCGCCTGAGCGGGCGCGTCTCGACGGCCCGGGCGCGCGTCCGGGCCGTTAACGAAGCCTGAGCTCGGGTAAAATTGGTCGGGTTTTTATATTAGAATCAATGGGCGTTGTGCATGTTGCACGGTGCAACACCCCCCATGTTGCACGCAGCTCCAGCCTCAGGGATGCGGCTCCAGCGGCGGGCTCCCCGGCCAACTTTCCATCAGCGCCACCGCCTCGGCCGCCGTCTCCACGTAGCGGAAGAGCCGCGTGTCGGACGCCGCGATCGTGCCGGCCTCTGCCAGCGCCTCCCAGTCGATCACCCGCCGCCAGAACGCCTCGCCGAAGAGCAGGATCGGCAGCGGCGCCATCCGCCGCGTCTGGACCAGCGTCAGCGTCTCGAACAGCTCGTCGAGCGTCCCGAACCCGCCCGGAAACACCGCCACCGCCTTCGCCCTCAGCAGGAAATGCATCTTCCGGATGCCGAAATAGTGGAAGTTGAAGCTCAATTCCGGCGTGCCCCAAAGGTTGGGCACCTGCTCGTGCGGCAGCACGATGTTCAGGCTGATCGACACGCCCCCGGCCTCGGCTGCGCCGCGGTTGCCCGCCTCCATCACCCCCGGCCCGCCGCCGGTGCAGATCACCCCCTCGCGGTTGCCGCCTGCCAACGCCTTCAGCGTGCAGAGGCGCGCGAACTCCCGCGCCTCCGCATAGAAGCGCGCCAGCGCCGGTGCCGCCACTCCATGCGCGCGCGTGGTGCCCTGCGGGTCGGGGATGCGCGCGCCGCCGAACATCACCACCGTCGAGGTTATGCCGCGCTCGGTCATCGCCAGCTCGGGCTTCAGCAGCTCGAGCTGGAGCCGCACCGGACGCAGCTCCTCGCGGGTGAGGAACTCCGGGTCGCCGAAGGCGAGGCGATAACTCGGGCTCCGGGTCTGCGGCGTCTGGGGAACGCTCTCGGAGGTCTCCACATCCTCGCGGGCGTCGGGGAAGCGGCGCCGGCCGTCGCTCGGTGTCGTCATCGCAGGCCCTTCGCCTTCGCCGTCGCAGATTGCCAGCGGCATCCGCCCCGATTAAAGCTTGCCGCCGACCCAGACCAGCGAGAACTGCCGATGACCGAGATTGCCCAGGACGCGCTCGAACGCGAGATCGAGGCCGCCTGGGAGGCGCGCGACGACGTGAGCCCCGCAACCGGCGGCGCCCGGCGCGCGGCCATCGAGACGGCGCTCGAGGCGCTCGACCGCGGCGCATTGCGCGTGGCCGAGCCGCGCGAGGGCGGCGTCTGGCACGTGAACCAGTGGGCGAAGAAGGCGGTGCTGCTCGGCTTCCGGCTGCGCGACATGGAGGCACAGTCCGGCGGCCCGCAGGGAGGCGGCTGGTGGGACAAGTTGGACAGCAAGTTCCGCGACTGGACCGACCACGATTGGCGCGCCGCGGGCTTTCGCGCCGTGCCGACCGCAATCGTCCGCCGCTCGGCCTATGTCGCGCCCGGCGTGGTGCTGATGCCCTGCTTCGTGAACCTCGGCGCCCATGTCGGCGAGGGGACGATGGTCGATACCTGGGCGACCGTCGGCTCCTGCGCCCAGATCGGCCGGAACGTGCACCTGTCGGGCGGCGTCGGCATCGGCGGCGTGCTCGAGCCGATGCAGGCGAGCCCGACGATCATCGAGGACGATTGCTTCATCGGCGCGCGCTCCGAGGTGGTGGAGGGGGTGATCGTGCGCCAGGGCTCGGTGCTCGGTATGGGCGTCTTCCTCGGCCAGTCGACGAAGATCGTGGACCGCGCCACCGGCACCGTCACCTACGGCGAGGTGCCGCCTTTCTCGGTGGTGGTGGCGGGCTCGCTGCCGGGACGGCCCATCGGCAACCAGCCGGGACCGAGCCTCTATTGCGCCGTCATCGTCAAGCGGGTGGACGCAGGGACCCGCGCCAAGACGGCGATAAACGACCTCCTGCGCGCCTGAGGTGGGCCAGCAGGTCTATACGCTCGTCGTCGAGGTCGGCCGCAAGCCGGGAGACGGCCTGCCGGCGAGTGCGACCGGCGCGGCGCTGGTCTGCTACGCCACCGGCGTGGACGAGGACGAGGCGGTGCGCGAGACCGTGGCGGTGCTGAAGGCCGCCGATCTCGCGCCGCTCGACGTCACCGGCTACGGCACGCGTGAAGAGCGCCGGGCCGAGGGTCACGACATTTCCGCCGAGGAGGCGGCGCTGATGGACCGGGCGCTCGCCGAGAACGCGGTGATCATCGCCGAGATGACGCCGTTCTTCGGCGGGACCGATGATGCATGAGCTGATCGCTGCGGACGCCGTGAAGATGCGCGACCTGCTGGCGCGGCGCGCGCTGGGCTTGGACGAGCTGCTCGACGTGCTCGAGACGCATGTGGCCGCCACCGACGCAGGCATCAACGCCCTGCCGACGCGCTGCTTCGAGCCGGCTCGGGCGGCGCGGGTGCCGGAGGGCGCCCTGCTCGCGGGTCTGCCGGTGCCGATCAATGACCTGACCGACGTTGCAAGCGTGCGAGGTCCACGACGGGGCCGAGCCCGAAGGTCCGCTCGCCGGCATCGACGGGCCGGTCGCCGCAGTCTGCCCCGGCCCAGTCTGCGCCGACAAGGCCTATGACAGCTTCGACAGCCATGCCGCCATCCTGGCGCACGGCG
>JBBQRM010000413.1:0-3358 GCA_038214855.1 Rhodobacterales bacterium
GCCGACGAAGTGCATCTTGCCCGACAGGCAGGTCTGATACCCCGCCCGCCGCAGGTGATGCGCGAAGGTGGGAACGCTCGATGCGAACTCCGCGGCATTGTCGTAGACCCGCGTGCGCGACGGAAGGCAGCCCGACATGAAGCTCGCCCGCGCCGGCGCACACAGGGGCGAGGCGGTGTAGCAGCGCGCAAACCGCCGCGAACGGGCCGCGAGCGCGTTGAGGTTCGGTGCGTGCAGCCAGTCCGCCGGCCCGTCGGGGAACAGCGTCCCGTTGAGCTGGTCGACCATCAGGACCAGGATGTTCGGCCGCCTCACCGCGGATGCCCCGCGATCTGCGTGTCGAGATAATCCTCGACCACCGCCACCGCCGCCGACGCCGCGGTCGGCCGCCCGACCAGCGCCTCGCGCAAATAGACGCCGTCGATCAGCGCCCCGATGCCGGCCGCGATCCGATGCGCCTCGGGGACGGGGACGAGCGCGCGCAGCGCATGGACGAGGTTCGAATGCAGCCGCCGCTGATAGACGCGGAGCAGCCGCGCCGCCCCCGGCGCCGACAGCGCCTTGGCATAGAAGGTGAGCCAGGCCGAGATCGTCGCCCGGTGGAATTGCTCCGGCCCGAAGCAGCCGCCGACGATGGCCGAGAGCCGCGCCCGCGGCGTCTCGGCCCGGCGCAGATCCGCGACCACCGCCTCGCCGAACTCCGACAGCAGGTGCCGCATCGTCGCCAGGATCAGGTCCTCCTTGGCGCCGAAGTAATGATGCGCCAGCGCCGCCGAGACCCCGGCGCGCCCGGCGATCCGCGCCACCGTCACGTCGAGCGAGCCCCGCTCGGCGATCTCGACCAGCGCCGCCCCGATCAGCGCCCGCCGCCGTGCCTCGGCCATGCCGGGTCTGGTCATCGCCCCCGCTTCCGAGAGTTGATTGATCCATCAATCAGTAAATGTTTCCCTTGCACCCGTCAACGCGGGGCGGGACAACCGCGGGAGCCGAGAGAAAACCACGACACGGAGGTTGCCGAATGAGATGCCTGATGACCGCGGCCGTTCTCGCCGCGTCCGCCCTGCCCGCCTTCGCCGCCGATCCCGAGAGCTGCACCGAAGTGCGCTTCTCCGACGTCGGCTGGACCGACATCACCGCGACGACCGCCACCGCCTCGGTCCTGCTCGAGGCGCTGGGCTACGAGCCCGACGTGACGGTGCTGTCGGTCCCCGTGACCTACACAAGCCTCGCACGCGGCGACATCGACGTGTTCCTCGGCAACTGGATGCCCACGATGGAGGCCGACGTCGCCCCCTATCTCGAAGACGGCAGCGTCGAAACGGTGCGCACCAATCTCACCGGCGCGAAATACACGCTGGCCACCCTCGACCCTCTCGCCGAGGAAGGGCTCACCTCATTCTCGGACATCGCGAATTTCGCCGAGGCGCTCGACAACAAGATCTACGGGATCGAGCCCGGCAACGACGGCAACCGGCTGATCCTCAACATGATCGAGACCGACAGCTACGGCCTCGGCGGCTTCGAGCTCGTCGAGAGCTCGGAACAGGGGATGCTCGCCCAGGCCGAGCGTGCCGCGCGGCAGGGCGAGGGCATCGTCTTTCTCGGCTGGGAGCCGCATCCGATGAACGCCAACCTCGACATGACCTATCTGGAGGGCGGCGACGACTATTTCGGTCCCGACCTCGGCGGCGCCGAAGTGCGCACCAACACCCGCGTGGGCTTCGTCGAGGAATGCCCCAATGTCGGCCAGCTCCTCCAGAACCTCGAATTCTCGCTCCCGATGGAGAACGAGATCATGGGCGCGATCCTGAACGACAACGCCGACCCCGAGGCCGCCGCCGCCGACTGGCTGAAGGCGAACGCGCAGGTGCTCGACCCCTGGCTCGACGGCGTGACCACGCGGGACGGCGGCGAGGCGCTGCCAGCGGTCCGCACGGCACTGGGGCTCTGAGCCCCGCCCGGTGGAGTGGCTCACGGCTAGCAAGATCCCCGTCGGCGCGCTCGCGCGCGACGGCGTCGAGTGGCTGACCGCGAACGGCGCCTGGTTCTTCGACGGGCTGGCGGACGCCGTGAACGCGCTGATCGATGCCATCCTCTGGGTGCTCCAGGGGCCGCATCCGCTGATCGTGGTCGCCGTCTTCGCCGCCCTCGCCTGGTTCCTCCAGCGCCGCTGGAGCACCGTGGCGCTGGTGGTCGCGGGCTTCCTCTTCGTGCTCAACCAGGGCTATTGGGAGGAGACGACCGAGACGCTCACCCTCGTGCTCTGCGCCTCCATCGTCTGCATGGGGCTCGGCGTGCCGATCGGCATCGCCGCCGCGCATCGCCCGAAGCTCTACGCCTTTCTCCGCCCGGTCCTCGACCTGATGCAGACGCTGCCCACCTTCGTCTACCTGATCCCGGCCATCGTCTTCTTCGGCATCGGCATGGTGCCGGGCCTGGTCGCCACCGCGATCTTCGTGATCCCCGCGCCGATCCGGCTCACGCATCTGGGGATCGTCTCGACGCCCAACGAGCTCAAGGAGGCCGGCCTCGCCTTCGGGGCCACGCGCCGCCAGCTCCTGCACAAGGTCGAGCTGCCCTATGCGCTGCCGCAGATCATGGCCGGCCTCACGCAGACGATCATGCTGTCGCTCTCGATGGTGGTGATCGCGGCCCTCGTCGGCGCCGACGGGCTCGGCGTGCCGGTGGTGCGCGCACTCAACACCGTCAACACCGCGCTGGGCTTTGAGGCGGGGCTGGTGATCGTCGTCGTCGCGATCCTGCTCGACCGCATGTTCCGGCGCGGCTGATGCCCCAGACGCAGCCCGAGACGCAGCCCGAGACGATGATCGACTTCGACCGCGTCTCCATCGTCTTCGGCGACGATCCCGAGCGCGCGCTGGAGCCGATGGACAAGGGCCGCTCCCGTGCCGAGGTCCAGCAGGCGACCGGCCAGATCCTCGGCGTCCACGATTGCTCGCTCACCGTCGCCAAGGGCGAGATCTCGGTGCTGATGGGCCTCTCCGGCTCGGGCAAGTCCACGCTCCTGCGCGCCGTCAACGGCCTCAACCCGGTCGCCCGCGGCCGGGTGCTGGTGCGCGCACAAGACGGCAGCATGGTCGATGTCGCCACCTGCGACGCCGGCACGCTGCGCCGCCTGCGCCGCGGCGCCGTCTCGATGGTTTTCCAGCAGTTCGCCCTCCTGCCCTGGCGCAGCGTGATCGACAACGTCGCCCTCGGCCTGGAGATGGGCGGCATGCCTCGCGCAGAGCGGCTTGCCAAGGCGCGCGCAGTGCTCGAAACGGTCAACCTCGCCGACTGGGCCGACAAGCAGGTCGCCGAGCTCTCGGGCGGGATGCAGCAGCGCGTCGGCCTCGCC
>JBBQRM010000414.1:0-3336 GCA_038214855.1 Rhodobacterales bacterium
GTCACCGGGGGCATGCGACCGAGGCGGGCGGCGCGGGCGCCGGAGGATCCGGCCTTCGACGGCTTCGTGCGCGCCCAGCAGGTCTGGGACCGCGCCTTCGCCTGCGCGATCGCCGAAAGGCTCGCGGCGCGGCCGCAGTCACTGGTCGTCGGGTTGATCGGGCGCGGGCATCTGGAATACGGCCACGGCACCCCGGCGCAGCTCGCCGATCTCGGTGTGAAGGGCGTCACGGTGGCGTTGCCCGAGGCGGGCGTGCCGGGCGATCCGGCCACGCCGGTCGCCGATCTGCTGTGCCGCCTGCCCGAGCAGACCGCAGCCGGTTGAAACCCCGCACGCGGGCTGGCAGTGTCGGTGCGCCAGGATGCTTACCCTCGGCGTTTCGGGATCCCACGTCATGATGTCGCCGGACGCCGCGCTTATCGTGATCGACGTTCAGGACGACTTCTGCCCCGGCGGCGCGCTGGCGGTGGACGATGGCGATGCGGTCGTGGCGCCGATCAACCGGATCGCGCCCCGCTTTGAGGTACGGGTCGTGACCCAGGACTGGCACCCGCCGGATCACCGCTCCTTCGCGTCCAACCACCCCGGCGCCGCGGCGTTTTCGAGCGTCGAGATGCCCTATGGGCCGCAGGTGCTCTGGCCCGACCATTGTGTGCAGGACACGCCGGGTGCGGCGCTGCATCCGGGGCTGGAGACGGCGCCCGCCGATCTGATCCTGCGCAAGGGGTTCCGCGCCGCGATCGACAGCTATTCCGCCTTCTTCGAGAACGACCGGGCCACCCCGACCGGGCTCGCGGGCTATCTGCGTGAGCGGGGAGTGCGCGAGATGTGGCTCGCGGGGCTGGCGCTCGATTTCTGCGTGGCCTATTCGGCGCTCGACGCGGTGCGGCTGGGGTTCAGGGCCGTCGTGCTCGAGGACGCCTGCCGGGCGATCGACCTCGACGGCTCGAAGGCCGCGGCGCTGGCCGAGATGACTGCCGCCGGCGTCCGGCTCGCGCGCACCGCCGATCTGGGGTGATGCCGCGATGACCGACATCGCCAAGCGCGTCTACGACCACGCCTGGCGGATCGATCCGATCGTGCGCTCGTTGCTCGACACGGATTTCTACAAGCTCCTGATGCTCCAGAGCGTGTTCGAGCGGCACGCCGATGTGACGGTGGAGTTCAGCCTGATCAACCGCAGCCCGTCGGTCCCGCTCGCGACAATTGTCGATGAGGCCGAGCTGCGCGCGCAGCTCGACCACATCCGTACGCTGAGGCTGACCCGGGGCGAGGGGACGTGGCTGCGCGGCAACGTCTTCTACGGCAAGCGGGCGATGTTCCGGCCGGAGTTCATGGAATGGCTCGAAGCGTTCCAGATGCCGGAATACCAGCTCGACCGGCGGGGGGACCAGTACGAGCTGACGTTCCGGGGGTCCTGGCCCGAAGCGATGATGTGGGAGATACCGGCGCTCGCGGTCCTGATGGAGCTGCGTTCGCGCTCGGTGCTGAACGGGATGGGGAAATTCGAGCTGCAGGTGCTCTATGCGCGGGCGATGACACGCGTCTGGGAGAAGATCGAGCGGTTGAGACGCCTGCCGGATCTGCGCATCTCGGATTTCGGGACGCGGCGGCGGCATTCCTACCTGTGGCAGGACTGGTGCGTGCAGGCGATGATCGAGGGGCTGGGGGAGAAGTTCACCGGCTCGTCGAACTGCAAGATCGCGATGGATCGCGAGATCGAGGCGATCGGAACCAACGCCCACGAGCTGCCGATGATCTATGCGGCGCTGGCGCCCGACGATGCGGCGCTGGCGCGGGCGCCCTACGAGGTGCTGGAGAACTGGCATGCGGATTACGAGGGCAACCTGCGGGTGATCCTGCCGGACACCTACGGGACGCGGGGGTTTTTGGAGCGGGCGCCGGAATGGCTGGCGTCCTGGACGGGGATCCGCGTCGATTCCGGCGCGCCCGAGGAGGGGGCGGAGACGGCGATCGCCTGGTGGAAGGCGAAGGGCCAGGACCCGGGCCGCAAGCTGGTGATCTTCTCGGACGGGCTCGACGTGGAGCGGATCGAGGCGCTCTACGCGCGGTTCCACGGCCGGGTGAAGCTGGGCTTCGGCTGGGGGACACTGCTGACCAACGATTTCCGCGGGCTGGCGCCGGGGGATGCGCTGGCGCCGTTCAGCCTGGTCTGCAAGGCGGTCAGCGCGAATGGGCGGCCGACGGTGAAGCTGTCGGACAACCCCGCCAAGGCGGTCGGGCCGGCGGATCAGGTGGCCCGCTACAAGCGGGTCTTCGGGGTCGGCGAGCAGGTGGCGGAGCCGGTTCTGGTTTGAGCTGCTCAAGGCTGCTCAAGGTTGAGCAAATCGGCAAGTTGCTGATATTACATGACTAATATCCCATCGTTAACCACATGGAAAGGATTTGGGGCGACCGCTCAAGGTCTCGCCCGCGGCGCTCAGCGGCGCGCCTTACGCATCGCGGCGACGATTTCCATCGTCTCGACCGAGACGCGGGCGACGCGGGCGAGGAGGTCGGCCACGCGCTCCTTGCGATCTTTGAGCCGGTAGGTGTCGAAGCGGGCGCGGATCGTGGGGTCGCGGGGCGTCTTCTCCTTGTGCTGGTCGAGCACCCAATCGAGGCCGGAGCGGTTGGCGAGCCGGTAGTCCCAGGCGGCGGCGGGCACGCCGGCGAGGGTGGTCTCGGTGTCGAGCGCGACGGTGCCGGCTTCGCGGTCGGGGCGGAGCAGGGTGCGGGGCGGCTGGCCGGCGGCGCGGGCGAGCGGCGAAGCCTGGTCTCCCCGGCGCCATTTGCTTGGGCCCGTCTTTACAGGGACGAATGCCAGCCTTGTGCCCGACATGGACGTTGGTTGCGCCGCACTGCGTGGCAGGGACGGGCGGCAAGCCGACCTTCGTTGCGGCGTGGACAAATGACTGGATTGGGGCCGATTCCGGAATGTCCGGTTCGGGAAGTCCATGTGGTGAAGCCGCCGTTGCCACCGGTATGAGGGCTGTCGGCGATCATCCAGCGCGCGGAAGTCGCGCGTATCCCGAGCGCTAGAGAACCCCGATACAGTGGAGCAGGGCTTGCAGTTCTGCCTCGACGCCTGCCGCCCGCAGGACGGCATCCCGATCAATTCGGCGCGCCAGATTGGCGCGCGTCATGGGCTTTTTGTATTCCGGCCATTCCTTTTCGAGCGCACTAACCGCTCCCGGCGTATCGGGCGGGCGGTTGGCCGCCTTGCCCGCCAGATGGCGCAGCAGCATCGCCTCAAAGCAGGGCCGTTGCCAGAAGATCGTGATTCCGTTGTCGGTCGCGAGCTTGCGCGCTCGCTCGGCGCGCTGCGGATCGCGC
>JBBQRM010000415.1:0-3335 GCA_038214855.1 Rhodobacterales bacterium
AGGGCGAGGGGGGTGCAGCCGGGGGCGAAGCTCACAATCGGGCCGCGCCTGCCTGGGCGGGCGCGGCCCGATTGCGCCTGCCGTCACGCCGGAGGCGTGCCTTCGGCACGACGGGCAGGCAGGCGCGGACCGATCTGTCGACGGACAGATCGGTCGGGACGGCGGAAACGTGGCGCCTCACATGCGAAGAAATCCGAAGCAATTACTTGGAACCGCCTTCAGTAGCCGCGGGCGCGGTTGACGACGTGCAGCAGCGGGCTTCCATCCTCGCCGCGGCGCAGGTTCGCGGCGACGGTCTCGGCGGCGGTCTCGGGGCGGGTCTCGGAAGCGATGTGCGGGGTGACGGTGACGCGGGGATGCGCCCAGAACGGGTGCTCCGCCGGCAGGGGCTCGGTGCGGAAGACGTCGAGCGTGGCGTGCGCCAGGTGGCCGGCATCGAGCGCCGCGAGCAGCGCCGCGTCGTCGATCAGCGTGCCGCGGCCGGGGTTGATCAGCCGCGCGCCCCGCGGCAGCAGCGCGAGGCTGCGGGCGTCGAGCAGGTTGTCGGTGTCGGGGGTCGCTGGCAGCAGGGCCACGAGGATCTCGCTCGCGGCCAGCACGCGCGCGAGGCCACCGGGGCCGCTGTGCAGCGTCAGACCCTCCGCGAGCTTTGGGCGCCAGCTCCAGCCGTGGACGTCGAAGCCGAGGCCGGCCAGCGCGCGGGCGACGGCCATGCCCATCTCGCCGAGGCCGAGCACGCCCACGCCGCGGTCGCGGGCGAGCGGCGGCACGGTGTCGTGGCGCCAGACGCCGTCCTGGCCCGCGACATGCGCGTCGATGCCGAGATGGTAGCGCAGAACGTGGCCCGCGACCCATTCCACCATGCCCTGCGTCAGGCCGGGATCGACCATCCGGCAGAGCGGCGCCGTGAGGTTGGGGGTCTGGAGGATGCGCTCGACCCCGGCCCAGAGGCTGAGCACCGCCTTGAGCCGGGGGAACGGCGCGAAGTCGGCGACGGGGCCGCCGGGGGCGAAGACGACATAATCCACCGTCTCCGGCCGCTCGAGGCTCTGCGTCCAATCCACCTCCAGCCCTTGGGCGGCGCAGGCGCGCTCCAGATGCGGGCGCCAGATCGGCCAGAGGCCCGGCGCGGCGGAGAAGAGGACGCGCGGCACGCTCAGTCGCGCAGGCGCGGGCGGTGGACATGGGCGCTCTGGACGAGGCCGAAGGCCGCCATCAGCACCAGCATCGCCGAGCCGCCGTAGGAGACGAGCGGCAGCGGCACGCCCACGACCGGCATCAGTCCCATCACCATCCCCATGTTCACCGCGAAGAACAGGAAGAACGTGACGCCGATGCCCCCGGTGAGCAGCGCGCCGAAGCGGTCGCGGTTCGAGATGGCCGAGGCGATGCAGAAGGCCACGATCAGCGTGTAGAGGATCAGGAGCGCGATGGAGCCCATGAAGCCGAACTCCTCGGCGAGCGTGGTGAAGATGAAGTCGGTCTGCTTCTCGGGCAGGAAGTTCAGACGCGACTGGGTGCCCTGCATGAAGCCGCGCCCCGAGAGCCCGCCCGAGCCCATCGCGATCTTGGCCTGGGTGATGTGGTAGCCCGCGCCGAGCGGATCGGAGGACGGGTCGAGGAAGGTGAAGATGCGGCGGAACTGGTAATCCTCGAGCAGCTGCCAGTCCGTGCCCTGAGACTTCATCACCGCGGCGATCAGGCCTGCGCCGGCGGCGAGCGCCGTTCCGAAGTACCACAGGCTCACGCCCGCGAGAAACATCACGGCACCCGCGCCGGCGAGCAGCAGGATGGCGGTGCCGAGGTCGGGTTGCTTGAGCACCAGCGCCACCGGCACAAGCGCGATCACGATCGGCAGCAGCACCCAGAACGGCCGGGAGACCCGCGCAGGGTCGAGCCAGTCGTAGTAGAAGGCGAGCGCCATCACGAGGGCGACCTTCATCACCTCCGAGGGTTGGAGCAGGATGAAGCCGAGGTCGATCCAGCGCTGCGCGCCCATGCCGACGGTGCCCATCGCCTCGACGAGCACCAGGAGCCCCAGCGCGCCCAGATAGGCGAGCGGCGCCATCAGTCGCCAGAAGCGGATGTGGATCATCGCGATCGCGAGCATCGCCGCGAACCCGACGCCGAAGCGGATCATCTGCGGCCGCGCCCAGGGCGAGAGCGACCCGCCCGCGACCGAATAGAGCATCAGGAACCCGGTCGCGGCCACCGCGCAGATCAGCAGGATCAGCGCCCAGTTGAGCGCGAGGATCTTGGACAGGCCGCTCGGCGTCGAGCCGGAAGCGGGGCGGGTGTCGGACAGGCTCATGCGCGGTCCCGCACGGGCGGTGTCGCGGGCGCGTCCGCCTCGGGCTGGAGCGCGCGGCGGGCCTCGATCTCGGCGCGCTGCTCGGCGGGATAGGCCTCGAGCGGCGGCAGCCCGCCGTAGAGCGCCCAGAGCAGGATGTCGCGCGCGATCGGCGCTGCCACCGCAGAGCCGCCGCCGCCGTGCTCGACGATCTGGGCGATGGCGTAGCGCGGCGCGTCGTAGGGCGCGAAGGCCACGAACAGCGCGTGGTCGCGGCGGTTCCAGGGCAGCTGGTCGTTCTTGGTGACGCCGGCGGCGCGTTCGGCGGCGGTGATGTTGCGCACCTGGCTGGTGCCGGTCTTGCCGGCCATCGTCATCTCGGCCGCGAAGATGCGCGAGCGATAGGCGGTGCCGCCGGCCTCGTTCGACACCGCGAACATGCCGTCGCGCACGCGGGCGAGATGCGCGGGATCGACGTCGAGCGGGGGGGGCGGATCAACCGGCTGCAGCTCGCCGTCGAGCGCGCGCACCAGGCGCGGCGCAACCGCGGTGCCGGTGGCCACGCGCGCCGCCATCACCGCGAGCTGGAGCGGCGAGGCCAGCGTGAAGCCCTGGCCGATGCCGTAGTTGAAGCTGTCGCCGGCGGTCCAGGGCTCGTCGCGCTCGACCTGCTTCCACGCGCGGTCCGGCATGATGCCGTCGGCGACGGCCGGCAGCGGCAGGTCGTGGCGGTAGCCCATCCCGAGCCGGCGGGCCATCGCCGAGATCGCATCGGGCCCGGCGCGCCGGGCCATCTCGTAGTAATAGACGTCGCAGGAATGGGCGAGGCTGCGGCGCAGATCGACCGTGCCGTGGCCGCCGCGCTTCCAGCAGTGGAAGCGCCGGTTGCCGAGCCGCACGAAGCCCGGGCAGTAGACGGTGTCGCCGGGGGTCATGACGCCCGCGCGCATCGCCGCGAGCGCCACGGTCATCTTGAAGGTCGAGCCGGGCGGATAGGTGCCCGAGACGGTCTTGTTCGACAGCGGCCGGTGGTCGTCGTTCAGCA
>JBBQRM010000416.1:0-3323 GCA_038214855.1 Rhodobacterales bacterium
GCGCCGCCTTCATGTTCGGTGACCATCTCGCCTTCTCGGCGAACTTCCAGCCGACGATCATCCTGCCGCTCCTGCTCGGCAAGCTGTCCGGCGGCGTCGTCGGATTCCTGATCGCCTCCCGGCTGACGATCCCCGACGCCGAGTTTGAAACCTTGGGCCGAGGCTCATCGCGGAGTTGATCATTGTTCGCAGAGGTACGCGTCGCTCCACCGCCAGGCCGCGGCCTCGAGATGGTCAACGACGCCTTGGCGCCGGGCTTACGCCGCGGTGCCAAGGCTTCCGACTGCAGGCGGCACTCGAATGGTGATCGAGTTGTTCTCATCGAAGGGTTCAATCCAGTGTCGGTGCCCCAGGCTGATGGCTGTCGTGCCGGCCCGCGCGTCTCCAGCGGCAGCGTCAGTCTGAACCCGATTGCTTCGCGTCGCACCTTCGCCATACCCCGGCCTTCACATTGTCAATGACGCGGGGCGCGCGGTTTACGCCGCGGCGTCGAGGGCCAGAGTGCGCCTCGAAGTTCTCGTGGGGCATGTTCAAGAAGAGCAAAGCGTAAGCCAGCCCATACCTGAGCGACGTCCATTGGAGGGGGAATCCAAACGTTGATCAAGGTGTTCTCACCAAGTGTTCACTCAAGCGTCGGCACCGCCGGCTGATGGCCATCCGAACCAGCCGGCATGTCGCCGGTGCCAGTCCGAACCCGATCGGTGACGTCATGAAATTCGTAGAGCGTCCGGTCGTCGGGAAAGGCGTAGAGCCGGTCAGGCAAGATCGGGAGACCTGTGCCGAAAAACGTGTTGAACACCATGCGGTAGGTGTTCACCGGGGTCATGTCGCCGCGGAGCAGATCGTAGTCGACGCCCGGAAAGTAGACCGCGTTGAGGATGCCGAGCTTCTCGCGCAATTCCTCGGAGGATGCCTCCTGCCACGGGACCCGGTCGTCCCGCGGCGGAAACGGGCCCTCGTCGGCCTGGATCAGGATGATCGGCGACGGCCCGTCTCTCTCCTGCAACGTCGTCACGACGTCCTCGATGATGCGGTCGGCGTAGGCGATCTGGTCGATGTATCCCTGCCAGTCGCCGCGCGCCGCCGCTTCCATCTGCGTCAGGCAACGCCCGTCCGGCGCGAAGACGAAAGGACCGTGCGGCACGAGGATATGCGCGAAGACGTAGACCGGCTCGTCGCGCTGCCCGATCTCCTTGATCCGCTCCACCTGCCGCGCGACCCGCTGGCACTGGGCGTTATCCCAATCGAGCCGCATCGCGAACGGCGTCCGTGGAAGGACGTGGAACAGCGGCCGCAGGATCGTCCGCCGCATGTAGTGCATGCCAAACTCGCTGAAGCCCTCCGGGAAATTCTCGTCCGCCGCGCTGCTGCGATAGGTCCCCGTCCACCATGAGCCGAACTGCAGGTGCGCGTAGCCCTGGGCCCGCAGGAACCGGCCGACGCGGTGATCGTCGAGCATGGCGAGGATCGGGCCCCAGTTTCCACCATCGCCGATCGGGGCCTCGGCCAACGCGTCGAGATAGTCCATGCTGAAAGTCGAGGCGAGCGAATGGCCGGTCTTGAGGTAGTTCGAGTAGCTCTCGGTCGCGACGTAAAATCCGCGCTCGACAAGGAACCCGTCGATCGTCCGGTCGATGCCGTAGACCCGGGAGAGGGTCTCGGCCGACCCGTACCTGTCGAAGATGAAATGGTAGATGTCCGGCGGTCGGGCCGCGGGCGTGACGGGTGTGCCGCCGGCCATTTCGGGCGCCTCCGCCGTCGCCTCCGCGGCGTCGCGGATCGATCGGTCTCCGCCGTAACGCCATTCGTAGGCGGTCGCCTGGAAGAGCGGCGGCGCGAGAGTGACGAGGCCGATGCCCGTCAGGACGAGGTGAACCGGGGTCCACGGGATGCGCAGCCAGTGGATGGCGGCCGTGCCCAGAAGCAGCGCCGCGACGGCGAAAGGAAGGCTCGCTAGCATCGAATGCCAGCCGTCCAACCATGCATTCAGGCCGCCGAAGATGCCGACATGAAAAAGGCAGACGACGGTCCAGAGGCAGGCGATCACGGCTGAGGCGGCGTCGGCGCGCCGCCGCGCGAGGACGGCCGCAAGCCATGCCAACGCCGCGAATCCGAGCGCCCCGGCGAGCGACGGCGCGACGTCCCCGAACGTGGTCTGACGCAGGTTGGTCGCCATCAGCGCCAGCACCGACGTCGCCGCCAGCAGCAGCGCCGGTGCCGGGAGCACGACGCGTCGTTTCCCGGTCTCCGCTTGTTCGTTCGGCAGCATTCCGCCCAGCCCGCTCGGTCCCCTCGCGTCTGGAGCATAAAGCAAGCTTCTGATCCAGCAAGGACTTCTCGCCTCAACAAATCAAAGACTGTCAAAGACGCTCGGACGGCGTTGGTAGCCTGACCGCGGAACCCGGTTGGTCATTGTGTCGTTTGTGTGTCACATTCAAGAACGGGGTCCGCTCGCGTGTCCAGTCGACAATTCGAGCGCGCGACTGCCAAAAGGGGGTTTCATGCTGACACGGCTCTGCTCACTATCGGTCTGGTCGATCGGATCGGCTTTGCTCTATGGAACGTTTGCCACGCCTGCCTACGCCTATCTCGATCCAGGCACGGGCAGCATGATCCTGCAGGTGCTGCTAGGCGGTCTCGCCGGCCTGGCTCTCGCCGGCCGCTACTATTGGCACAGGATCCTCGTCACGCTCGGGATACGATCCGAGGAGCCGCCGAAGGCGGACGACGATCTCCGGGCCCCCTCCCAGACGCAGACCGACAGGTGACGGGAGCCGCCCGCGCTTCCGTGCCGGCGACGGGTCAGGCGGAGGCGCTCTCGCGCTCCGGCGATCTTCAGACGGCGATCGAGCTCGAGCCCGGTTCGTTCCGGGACCGCAACGGCGAGGTCTATTACCGCGAGGGTCGCGTGCTTCGGGCGATTGGCCCGACGGCCCTCGCCAACTGGAACCTGTTGCGCGAAACGAGGTTCTTCGCGCGACGCGTCGCCGACGGCGGCATCGTCGGCACCCGCTTCGCGCTTGACGAGGCGCCGCCGCCTGGCGCGACGGTCGTGCTCGAGCACGACCGCGTGCCGTTCGTGTCCTACCCCTACGAATGGACCTTCGGCAGGCTCAAGGACGCGGCGCTCCTGCATCTCGTCCTGATGCGCGAGGCGCTGGACGAAGGGATGATCCTGAAGGACGCCACGCCCTACAACGTCCAGTGGATCGGTGCCCGGCCCGTCCATATCGACATTCCGTCGTTCGAACCTCTCCGGCCCGGCGCGCCGTGGGTGGGGTACCGGCAGTTCTGCGAGCTCTTCCTCTATCCGCTGATGCTGC
>JBBQRM010000417.1:0-3315 GCA_038214855.1 Rhodobacterales bacterium
CAGCCTGCACGTCGACCGCTCCTCCCGGCGCCGAGACCCCGCATGCCCATGTCGACGCACCCTACGGTCAGCATCGCGGGACCTCAGGTGCCCGAATTGCCCAGAACCCTCGCCGACACAGGATTCGATGAATATCCCGGGGTCAGGTGACCGACAGTCCGAATCGATCGGAACTTCTCCGTGGAGAAGCGGCCAGACTAACCAAGTGCTGACCTAACCATTTGAGACAATAGTATCCTAAATCAGCTCATCGCTTTGGGCAAGTCGCGCTGCATGGACGCAACGGCAGCTCCGTCGCGCATAGCCGACGCTCGGCCCTGAACCCGCTCCGCCGCGCGCTTGCCTTGCGGTGGCGCGGCTTCTAAGCCTCGGGCTTCGAATCCGCGAAAGGCCTGATCCCCCATGTCCATCCCGCAGACCGGTGGCGGCCCCGTCGAGAACCAGGCGCAGCTGTCGGAGTATCTCGCTTCCGGTTGCAAGCCGGAGCCGGACTGGCGCATCGGCACCGAGCACGAGAAGTTCGGCTACGACCTCGCCACCCACCTGCCGCTGCCCTATGACGGGCCCTGCTCGATCCATGCGATGCTGAGCGGCCTTCGCGACCGCTTCGGCTGGGCGGAGGTGCGCGAGTCGGGCGAGCTGATCGGCCTCGAGCGCTGTGGCGCCAACGTCAGCCTCGAGCCGGGGGGGCAGCTCGAGCTGTCGGGTGCTACGCTCGCCACGATCCACGAGACCTGCGACGAGGTGAACCAGCATCTGCGCGAGGTGAAATCCGTCGCCGACGACATCGGCGCGGGCTTCATCGGCCTCGGCGCCGCCCCCGAATGGACGCACGAGCAGATGCCGCTGATGCCCAAGGGCCGCTACAAGCTGATGGATGCCTACATGCAGCGCACCGGCACCCACGGCCGCCAGATGATGCGGCGGACTTGTACGGTTCAGGTGAACCTCGACTTCGCCTCCGAGGCCGACATGGTCGAGAAGTTCCGCATCGCGCTGGCACTCCAACCGGTGGCGACCGCGCTCTTCGCCAGCTCGCCCTTCTTTGAGGGCGAGGTGAACGGCTGGCAGTCCTGGCGCGCACGCATCTGGCGCGACCTCGACGTCGACCGCACGGGAATGCTGCCCTTCGTCTTCGAGGACGGCATGGGGTTCGAGCGTTACGTCGATTACGCGCTCGATGTGCCGATGTATTTCGTCTACCGCGACGGGCGCTATATCGACGCGCTCGGCCAGAGCTTCCGCGACTTTCTTGACGGCCGTCTGCCGGCGCTGCCCGGCGAGAAGCCGACGCTCTCGGACTGGGCCGACCATCTGACGACGATCTTCCCCGAGGCGCGGATCAAGAAGTTCATGGAGATGCGCGGCGCCGACGGCGGCCCGTGGCGCCGGCTGTGTGCGCTGCCGGCACTCTGGGTGGGCCTGCTCTACGACGATGCCGCCCGCGACGCCGCCTGGCAGCTCTGCCGCGGCTGGAGCGCCGAAGAGCGCGACCGGCTGCGCCACGACGCGGCGAAATACGGGCTCGCGGCCGAGATCGGCGGCCGGACGATGCGCGAGCTCGCCCGCGAGGTGCTCGCCATCGCCGAAGCCGGGCTCCGTGCCCGCGCCCGCCCCGGCGTCGGCGGTCTCATCCCCGACGAGACGCATTTCCTCAACGCGCTCCACGAGATCGTCGCCAGCGGCCGGACCCCCGCCGACGAGCTGCTGGCGAACTACCGCGGCGAGTGGGAGGGCGATCTCGGCCGCATCTACGACGAGTACAGCTACTGACACCGTCGCCGCTCGAACAGCCCGGTCGCGCTTCCCGCCCTGCTGTCTTGCCCGGCGAGGCGAGGCAGGGTTCCGGAGTGTGAACCAGTTCGTAGAACGCCGATCGTGCTCGGGTATCATCAGGGGCAGTCACGCGCCCCTCACGCCGGTGTCACGCTCTCGCGCGCAGGATCGGCTGCATACCCCAGAAGGAGCCAAGCCATGACCAGCCTCACCCGATCCGCCCCGCGCCCCCGCATCCGTCCCGCGATCCTCGAGCTCATCGCCCGCCGCGAGACGCACGACGCCGAGGACGCCGCCTGCGCCGATGCCTTCCTCGCCCAGCTGCGCGCCATCGTCGCGGGCGCCGAGACGCCGTTCGACCGGCAGGTGCGCCGCTACGCCCGCGACCGCGGCGACCGGCTCGGCTCGATCCTGGCGCGCCACCGGGATTGAGACCCGTTCAGCGCCCCTTGCCGATCCGCGGCTCGGTCCCTGCGATTAAGCGGCGGATGTTGGGGGTGTGCCTGATCCAGACGAGCGCCCCGATCGCGAGCCCCAGCCAGAGCACGTCGCCGCTGCCCGCGAGCCATAGCCAGACCGGCGCCGAGGCCGCCGACGCGAGCGAGGCGACCGACGAGCGCCGCCCCGCGACGGCTGTCGCCACCCAGGTCGCGCAGACGGCGAGCCCCGCGGGCCAGCTCAGCGCGAGCATCACGCCCAGAAACGTCGCCACGCCCTTGCCGCCGCGGAACCGGAGCCAGACCGGGAAGAGATGCCCCAGGAAAGCGACGAGCCCCGCGGCCGCCCCCGCGGTCTCGCCCGCCAGCTCGCCGGCGACCAGCACCGCCACGATCCCCTTCAGCGCGTCGAGCACCAGCGTCAGCGCCGCCGCGGTCCTGGAGCCGGTGCGCAGCACGTTGGTCGTGCCGATGTTGCCCGAGCCGATGGTCCGCACGTCGCCCATCCCCATCGCCCGCACGACGATCAGCCCGAACGGGATCGAGCCGAGCAGGTAGGCTGCGAGGAACATCAGGCTCATCGTCATCGGCCGTTCCTCGCGTAGACTTCGCGCCCCTCCACCCAGGTCGCCTGCACCCGCCCCTGCATCCGCGCCAGATCGAAGGGGGTGTTCTTCGACTTCGAGCGCAGGTCGGCACGGTCGAGCACGAAGGGCGCGTCGGTATCGAAGAGCACGAGATCGGCCGGCGCTCCGGCTGCGAGCCGCCCCGAAGCGAGCCCGAGAAGCCGCGCGGGGTTGAGCGCGAGCGCCCGCCAGAGTGCGGGCAGGCCGATCTGGCCCGCGTGGAAGAGCCGCATCGCCGCGGGCAGCAGCGTCTCGAGCCCGACCGCCCCCAAGGCCACCTCCTCGAACGGCAGCCGCTTGTCCTCCTCGTCCTGCGGCGTGTGGAACGAGCCGAGCACGTCGATGGCCCCCGTAGCCAGCGCTTCGACCATCGCCATCCGGTCGTCCTCGGATCGGAGCGGCGGGGTCAGCTTGAAGAAGGTGCGGTAGTCGCCGACGTCAAGTTCGTTCAGCGTCAGGTGGTGGATCGAGGTCCC
>JBBQRM010000418.1:0-3312 GCA_038214855.1 Rhodobacterales bacterium
CGCGGCCTCGACACGATGGGCGAGATCGCGGTCATCGTGATCGCCGGCCTCGCCGCGGTCGCGGCGCTGCGCGCCGGGCGGGCGGCGCGATGAACTCGCTCATACTCTCGACCGCCACGCGCATCCTGATGCCGCTGATCCTGGCGCTGTCGATCTTCGTCTTCTGGCGCGGCCACAACGAGCCGGGCGGCGGCTTCATCGGCGGGCTCCTGGCCGCGACCGCCTTCGCGCTTCTGGAAAAGGCCGAGGGCCTCGACAAGGCCCGCCGCGCGCTGATCTTCCCGCCGCAGGCGCTCGCGGCCTTCGGCCTCGGCTGCGCGCTGGTCGCGGGGCTCTGGGGAGGGCTCGCCTACGGCACCTTCCTCAAGGGCGTCTGGCCGCTGATCACCATCGGCCCCGAGGGCGAGAAATCCGGCCTGCCGTTCGGGTCGATCATGCTCTTCGACTTCGGCGTCTATCTCGTCGTGCTCGGCACCGTCTGCGCGATCCTCTTCGCGCTCGAGGAGGCGGTCGCGGCCGAGGATGCGCTCACCCACGAGGAGGATTGAGCCCATGGAGATCATGCTCGCCCTCCTGGCAGGCCTGCTGGTCGCCGCCGGCTCGTACCTGATGATGAGCGGCAAGACCCTGCCCTATCTGTTCGGGCTTACGATGATCTCGAACGCGGCGAACCTGCTGATCTTCGCGGCCGGCCGGCTCACCTACGGCGACCCGCCGCTGGTGCCCGACGAGGCGAAGACCATCGCCGACGCCGCCAACGCGCTCCCCCAGGCGCTGATCCTGACGGCCATCGTCATCGGCTTTGGCCTGCTGGTCTTCGCCCTCGCGTTGGCCTACCGCTCGTACTACGCGCTCGGCACCACGCGGATGGACAACATGCGCGTGGCTGAACCCGAAGCCCCGGCCGTCCCCGAGGAGCCCGCCTAGTGCTTCTCGTCTGGCCGATCTTCATCCCCTTCGCCACCGCGGTGCTGGCGATGCTCGCCTATCGCTCGACGGCGATGCAGCGCGGGATCGGTCTCGCCGGCGCGCTGGCGCTGCTCGCCGCCGCGACGGCGATCGCCATCGAGGTCGCGGCGAACGGACCTGTGGCCACCCAGGCCGGCGGCTGGGAGGCGCCCTTCGGCATCACGCTGGTCGCGGACGGGCTGTCGGCGGTGATGCTCGTCCTGACCGGCATCGTCGCGGTGGCGGTGACGCTCTACGGCCTGACCGACGCCACCTATGAGGAGGAACGCTTCGGCCACCACCCGCTCACCCACGGAATGCTCGCGGGCATCTCGGGCGCATTCCTCACCGGCGACCTGTTCAACATGTACGTCTGGTTCGAGGTGATGCTGATCGGCTCCTTCGGCCTCTTGGTCGTCGGCGGCGGCCGGGCCCAGCTCGACGGCGCGGTGAAATACGTGGGCCTCAACCTGATCGCCACCGTCGCGTTCCTCTCCGGCGTGGGTCTCCTCTACGGGGCGACCGGCGCGCTCAACATGGCCGACCTGCACGGGCGCCTCGCCGGCCGCGAGGGCGAGACCGCGATCATCGCCTCCGCGGCCTTCCTGGTCTTCGCCTTCGGCTCCAAGGCCGCCCTCTTCCCGGCGTTCTTCTGGCTGCCCGCCTCGTATCACACGCCGTCCTTCACCACCTCGGCGCTCTTTGCGGCACTGCTGACCAAGGTCGGCGTCTATGCGCTGGTGCGGGTGTTCACGCTCGTCTACGACATCGACGGCACCCCGATCCAGACGGTGCTGCTCTGGGGAGCGGTGCTGACGATGGTCGTGGGCGTGCTCGGCGCGCTCGCCCAGTCGCAGGTCCGCCGGGTGCTGGGCTTTTCCATCATCTCCTCGGTCGGCTACACCATCCTCGGCCTCGCGATGGGCACGCCGCTGGCGCTCGCGGGCGCGCTCTTCTACCTGTTCCAGGACGTGCTGGTGAAGGCGAACCTGTTCCTGTCGGCCGGCATGGCGCGCAGGCTCACCGGCTCGGAGGATTTCGGCGCCGGCGGCGGCATCTGGCGCGCGCGGCCGTGGACCTCGCTGCTGTTCCTGATCCCGGCGCTGTCGCTCGCGGGCGTTCCACCGTTCTCGGGCTTCTGGGCCAAGCTCGTGCTGGCGCAGGCGACCGTCGAGGCCGGGCGCTTCGGCCTCACCCTCGTGGTGCTCGGGGTGGGCCTGCTGACGCTCTTCGCGATGGCGCGGATCTGGGCCGCGATCTTCTGGGCCGCGCATCCCCGCGGCGACGGCGCCATCACCGCCCGCCTGCCTGCCATGATGCTCGTGGCCATGGTGGCGCTCAGCGCGCTGATCGTCTATCTCGGCCTGAGCGCGGGCGACTTCATCGCGCTCGCCTCGGGGATCGCGGCCGGGATGCTCGACCCCGCAGCCTATCTCGCCGCCGTCCGGGGAGGCGCTCCATGAGACCCGTGGCCCAACTCTACTATTTCGCGAAGCTCTTCGTGCTGTTCCTGTGGGATCTCACCGCCTCCTCCATCGAGGTGGCACGCGCGGTTCTGTCGCCGCGCGACATCTGCCGCCCGCGGCTGGTGACCGTCCCGCTCGTGGTAACCACCGACACCCAGATCACGCTGGTCGCGAACTTCATCTCGCTCACCCCCGGCACGCTCAGCGTCGACGTCAGCCCCGACCGCCGCACGCTGCTCGTCCACGACCTGCTCGCGGGCGACGACAGCACCGCGACCCGCACCTCCGTGCGCACCGGCATCGAGGCCCGCGTGCTGAAGGCGACCGGCGCATGATCATCGAGACCCAGGTCTCCGGCATCCTCGGCACGTCGCTGGTGCTGACCGTGCTCTGCCTCATCGCGGCTCTGCTCGCCACCGCCTATCGGCTGCTGCGCGGCCCGACGCTCGCGGACCGCGTGGTCGCACTCGACCTGATCTCGATGCTGCTCGTGGTGTTCCTGGTGGTCTTCAAGTTCGTCAGCGGCATCGACGCCTACATGTACGCCGCCATCGGGCTGGCGCTGATCGCCTTTCTCGCGACCGTGGCTTTCGCGCATTACATCGATCGGACGACGGGGGATTCGGATGAGTGACTGGATCGCGGCCGCCTTCCTGCTCGCGGGTGGGCTCTTCTGCCTCGTCGCGGGCATCGGCATCGTGCGCCTGGGCGACGTGTTCTGCCGGATGCACGCCGCGACCAAGGCCGGGACGCTGGGGCTTGGACTGATTCTGTTGGGCGCCGGCCTCGGCCTAGACGATGTCTGGGTGTTTCTGCGCAGTCTGGTCGGCTTCGGCTTCGTTATGCTAGTTGGTACGGTTTCGGCCCATCTGTTATCGAAAGCAGCTCGAAAAAGCGG
>JBBQRM010000419.1:0-3304 GCA_038214855.1 Rhodobacterales bacterium
CGCGCGATAGCCGCCGTTGCCGTCGGGCGCGGGCGAGGTGATATGATAGGCGTCCCCCGACAATCCGTAGCCCACGACTTCGGCATAGATGCGGACGCCCCGCGCGCGCGCGTGCTCCAGCTCCTCGAGGACGACGACCCCGCGCCCTCGCCCATCACGAACCCGTCCCGGTCGCGGTCGTAGGGCCGGCTCGCGCGCTCCGGCGCGTCGTTAAAATGCGTCGACAGCGCCTTGCAGGCCGCAAAGCCCGCGATCCCGAGCTCGCAGATGGCGGCCTCCGCGCCGCCGGCGACCATCACCTCCGCGTCGCCGTGGCGGATCAGCCGCGCCGCATCGCCGATGGCATGCGCCCCGGTCGAGCAGGCGGTGACCACCGAATGGTTGGGCCCCTTGAAGCCGTAGCGGATCGACACCTGCCCCGAACCGAGGTTGATCAGGCTGCCGGGGATGAAGAAGGGCGACACCCGCCGCGGACCCTTGTCCCGCAGGATGAGCGCGGTCTCGGCGATCGTCTCGAGCCCGCCGATCCCGGAGCCGATCATCACCCCGGTGCGCTCGCGATCGGCTTCGTCCTCGGGCATCCAGCCGGCGTCGCGCACCGCCTGGTCGGCGGCGGCCATCGCATAGAGGATGAACGTGTCGACCTTGCGGCTCTCCTTCGGCGCCATCCAGTCGTTGGCGTTGAACGTCCCTTCGGACCCGTCGCCCAGCGGCACCTCGCAGGCGATGTCGCAGGCAAGATGGCTCGCGTCGAAGCGGGCGATCTTGCCCGCGCCCGACCGACCGGCCAGCAGCCGCGACCATGTCTCCTCGACCCCGCAGGCAAGCGGCGACACCATCCCCATCCCGGTGATCACGACCCGTCGCATCTCGTTCCTCGCCCGCCTGCCCTCGCGCGCTCCGCTTTAGCCCAGATCGAAGCGGGCCGACAAGCCGTTCGGCCAATCGACGCCGTAGAGATGAGGGTATATACCCGTGCCATGAGCGACTTCCCGTGTATCTGTACGTCACTTCGGCAGGCCGCGCTCGCCGCGACCCAGGAGTACGACGATGCGTTGCGACCGTCGGGGCTCAAGGTCACGATGTATCGCCTGCTCAAGCGGATCCGCGTCGAGGACGGCGCCAGCATCAGCGACCTTTCGCGTGCCGTAGGCCTCGATCGCAGCACCCTGGGCCGCAATCTGCGTGTGCTCGAGCGACAGGGCCTCGTCACCTTCTCCGCCGCGCCGGACGATCGCATCCGCGCCGTCGGGCTGACCGAGCGTGGGGCGGCTGCGCTCCAGCGCGCCGAGCCACTGTGGCAGGCGGCCCAGGCGCGGATGACCGCCCGGCTCGGCCCCGAGGCCGACGCGCTGCTCGCGCTGTTGCAACGCGCCCGCATCGCCGACGACGCGGCCTGATCCTCTCGCCCAAATGCGGGCATATACGACAAATGAGCCTGCGATGCCCGCCCCCCGATCCTCCGCCCCGGCATGGGGCTCTGCACTGACCGCTCTTCTCACCGGTAGTCTGATTCTGCTGCTGTCGCTCGGCATCCGCCACGCCTTCGGCCTGTTTCTCCAGCCCGTGTCCGTTTCCCAGGACTGGGGCCGCGAGACCTTCGCCTTCGCCATCGCGCTCCAGAACCTCGTCTGGGGCGCGAGCCAGCCCTTCGCCGGGACACTCGCGGATCGGCTCGGGGCGCCCCGCGTCGTCCTGGGCGGAGCGGTTCTCTATGCCGCGGGGCTCGCGGTCATGACCATGGCGCAGGGCGAGGCTGTCTTCGTGCTCGGGGCCGGCCTTCTGATCGGGCTCGGCCTGGCGGGCACCACCTTTCCCGTGGTATTCGGCACGCTCGCCCGTCTCGTGCCTCCGGAGCGGCGGTCGATGGCCATGGGCATCACCATGGCCGTGGGCTCGTTCGGCCAGTTCGTCATGCTGCCGGCCAGCCTCGGCCTGATCGCCTGGCTCGACTGGCAGGGTGCGCTCGTCGCTCTGTCGATTCTCGCGCTTCTGATCGCGCCGCTCGGCTATGGGCTCCGGGAAGCGCCCGCAGCGGCCGACGATGCCGCTACCAGCGCCGGCGCGGCGTTGCGCGGCGCATTGAGCGCGCGGGACTTCTGGCTGCTCTCGCTCGGCTTCTTCGCCTGCGGGTTCCAGGTGGTGTTCATCGCCGTCCACCTTCCGGCCTTCCTCGCCGACCGCGGCCTCGGGCTCGGCGTCGCCACGACGACGCTGGCGCTGATCGGCCTCGTGAACATCGCCGGCACCTCTCTGGCCGGCGTCTGGGGCGGGCGGCGGCGTAAGCCGATGCTTCTCGCCTGGATCTATCTCGCCCGCGCGCTCGCCATCGCGGCCTTCGCCTTCCTCCCGGTCTCGGCGATCTCGGCCTATGCCTTCGGTGCGGTAATGGGGCTCTTCTGGCTCTCGACCGTTCCGCTGACCAACGGCACCGTCGCCTCGGTCTGGGGAATTCGGCACATGTCGATGCTCGGCGGCGTCGTGTTCTTCGCCCATCAACTCGGCGCCTTCGCCGGCGGCTGGATGGGCGGCTGGCTCTACGACCGGACCGGCAGCTACGATGCCGCCTGGACCATCGCCATTGCGCTCAGCCTGATCGCGGCCGTTCTGAACTGGCCGATCCGCGAGCGCCCGGCGGTCGCGGATCGGGTGCCGGCATGACGCGACGCCTCGCTCTCGCCCTGCCGCTCGGCCTGATCGCCGGTGCGGCCCTCGTGCTTGGATTTCTCGCCTACCGCGGCGCGGCGCTGCCGCTCCTGATGGACGGCTGGCGCCTCTGCAATTGAGCGGCGGCCCCGGCTCTCGCCGCCGGAGCGTGCCCAGAAATGGACGAAAGGTAGAAGTGCCGTCTTTCATCCAATGAAATCAATACTAGTGGCCGTGTTCCACGGTGAAACACGCTTCGACTCCAAATTCCGCATATGATTTCACCTCGAGGGTGCCCCCGAAACGACGACGGCGCTCGATCTTCCGAGCGCCGCACCACCGTAGTTTGGAAAGGCTAAAGCCTCAGGCCGCGTTCGTTTCCATGAACTTCACCGCATCGCCGTGGGTCTAGGCAGCCGCGACCATGTCTCCTCGACCCCGCAGGCGAGCGGCGACACCATCCCCATCCCGGTGATCACGACCCGTCGCATCTCTTTCCTCGCCCGCCTGTTCTCGCGCGCTCCGCTTAGCCCAGATCGTCGCGCGGCAGCGACCCGCGGCTGCCGACCCCCGCTCGTCGTGCCGACCCGGGCCCCCTCACGATCCGACCGCCACGGTCCGAATCCTTTCCCTGTGGTTAATGGCACCCCAAAAAGCT
>JBBQRM010000420.1:0-3295 GCA_038214855.1 Rhodobacterales bacterium
GTAGATCACCGCCTCGGTCTGCCAGACGGTCGAACGCCCGAGGACGAAGCGCACGAAGATCATCTGGCAGGTGATCAGCACGGAAGCCAGGATCATCGCCGCCGCGAGGACACCGCAGACCGTCGAGACCGTCTCGATCGCCCGGACCACGGCGGGCGGGCGCCGCGAGACGGTCTCGGCCTCGGGCGCCATCGGCGCCCGAGCCTGCGGCGCGGGGCGGCTCACTCGACCGCGAGCGCCATGTCGAGCAGCTTCTGGCCGTCCGGCGCCTCGGCGACGAAGGCGGGATAGGCGGTGGTCTTGGCGAGCTCGCGCCAGGCGTCGAAATCCGCCTCGGTCATCTCGGCGATCTCGACGCCCGCGTCCTGGAACGCCTGGCGCGCGACCTCGTCGCCCTTCTTGGCCTCCACGAGATAGAAGGCCTCGGCCTTCTCGGCCGCGGCCAGCAGCGCCTCCTGCTGCTCGGGGGTGAGGTTCTCGAAGGTCGTCTTGTTCATCAGGAGCGGCTGGTACATGAACCACAGCGCATAGTCGCCCGCTGGCGTGAAGCAGGTTAGCTGCTCGTAGAGCCGGTAGCTCACGAAGCTCTCCGACGAGGTGTTGGCCGCGTCGAGTACGCCGGTCTGGAGCGCACTGTAGATCTCGGAGGAGGCCATCGACGCGATCGAGGCGCCGGCGCCGGCCAGCATCTCCTCGAAGGACTTGCCGGCGGCGCGGATGGAGATGCCGTCGACGTCCTCGGGTTTGGTGATGCAGCCCTTGGTCGAACCGAAGCCGCCGGCGAGATAGCCGTCGACGAGCACCATCAAATCGTCCTCGGCGAGGATCTTCTCGATCTCCTCCATCAAGGGCGAATTCGACAGCCGGTCTGAGTGGTCGAGGTTCTTCACCAGGCCGGGCATCAGGGTGAGGTTGTATTCGGGCCGCTGGCCGCCGGCGTAGGAGAGCGGGAAGACCGCCATGTCGAGCTGGCCGCGGCTGAGCGGCGTGTATTGCTCGCGCGCCTTGAACAGCGACTGCGAGGGGAAGATCCGGATGTCGAGATCGACGTCGGCCGCCTCGACCTCGTCGGCGACCATCTGGGCGACCTGATGGCGCACGTCGCCCTCGGCCCATTGATGGCTCAGCTTCAGCTCGGTCGCCGCGGCGGTGCCTGCGAGCGTCAGCGAGGCCAGCGCCGTCAAGGCGCCGCGATGCAAGTATCCCATGGCATTTCCTCCCCCTGGGGTGATCCCGACGCCGACCCGTCTTGCTTGCGGGCGAAGCGGCGAGCCTGAACGTTTTGTTACCACCCCGCCTGCCGGCGATCAACGCCGCTCACGGTGGCGATCCGCGAGGTCGGGCGTCACCTCCAGCCCCTCCGGCTTCATCTCGTCGCGCGGCTCGACGTGGATGGTGACATGCGCGCCGGGGAAGGCTGTGCGGAGCCCGCCCTCGATGCGGTCGCAGATCGCGTGGGAGGCCTTCACGCTCATCGCGCCGTCGACGACGAGGTGGAACTCGACGAAGAGCGCGGGTCCGGCGCGCCGGGCGCGGATGTCGTGGACCTCGAGGGCGCCTGCGGCGCAGGCGAGGATGGTCCGCTCGATCCGCTCGGCCTCGTCGGCCTCCACCGCCGCATCCATCAGCCCGCCGACGGAGGCGCGCACGAGCTTCCAGCCCTCGCGCAGGATGTTGGCCGCCACCACCAGCGCCAGCAGCGGGTCGAGGATCGTCCAGCCGGTGGCAAGCGCCAGGACCAGCCCTGCGAGCACGCCCGCGGAGGTGACGACATCGGTCAGGACGTGCCGGCCGTCGGCAAGCAGCGCCGGCGAGCGGTGCGCGCGCCCGGTCCGGATCAGGAGCCAGGCCCAGAAGCCGTTCGCCGTCGCCGCGAGCGCGTTGATCGCGAGCCCCGGGCCGGGGGAGGCGACGGGCGCGGGATCGAACATCGCCACGGCCGCCTCGCGGAAGATCACGAGGGCCGCGACCACGATCAGCACGCCTTCGACGACCGCCGAGAAATACTCCGCCTTGTGGTGGCCGAACGGGTGGCCGGGGTCGGCGGGGCGCTGGGAGATGCGGATCGCGGATAAGGCCATGAAGGCCGCGAGCACGTTGATCACCGATTCCAGCGCGTCCGACAGCAGCGCGACCGAGCCGGTGATCCAGGCGGCGGCGAACTTCAGCCCCATGACCCCGAGGGCGACGGGGATGGACCACAGGGCAAGGGTAGCGGGGCGGGGCAGGCTCATCGCGCCGTTCTGGCGCCCGGACGCGGGTTTGGCCATGGGGATCTCGCGCGTGCTTGTGTCCGCGCGTCCGGCCTCGCAAGATCGGCGCCGGTCGGAAAGGGAGGGCCCATGCGAGACGAGGCGGTGTACGAGCCGATCCCGCTGCCGGGCTGGCGGGAGCGGGAGCCTTCCCAGATGCGCGCGGGGGCGGAGGCGTTTCTCGCCGAGGTGCGGAGCCGGCATTCCGTTCGGGACTTCGCCCGGAAGGAGGTGCCGCGGGAGGTGATCGAGACCTGCCTCATGGCCGCGGGAACGGCGCCGAGCGGGGCGAACCACCAGCCCTGGCACTTCGCGGTGATCGGCGATCCCGGGCGCAAGGCCCGCATCCGCGCCGCCGCGGAGGAAGAGGAGCGGGCGTTCTACGCGGGCCGCGCGGGGGCGGAATGGCTCGCGGCGCTCGCGCCGCTGGGGACCGACCCCGGGAAGCCGTTCCTCGAGGACGCGCCCTGGCTGATCGCGGTCTTCGGGGCGCGGCGCTCGCGCTCGGCGGACGGAGTGGTGCGGCGTAATTACTACGTGCCGGAATCGGTGTCGATCGCGGTTGGGTTCCTGATCCTGGCGCTGCACCGGGCGGGGCTTGCGGTGCTGACCCACACGCCGGCGCCGATGGGGTTTCTGAACGAGATCTGTGCGCGGCCTGCGGAGGAGAAGCCGTATTTCCTGCTGGTCACCGGCCATGCCGCGGAGGGCGCGACGATCCCGCGGCATGCGACGAAAAAGCGGCCGCTCGCGGAGATCGCGTCGTTCCTGTGAGGCGGGTCCGGGAGGGGGTCGCACGGTGTCGCACCGTGCGACATGAGGGCACCTCGATTTTTGCCCTGTTTCTGCGGTGATCCGCGATTGAGGCGCGCCTCCGGTAGAGCGCAGCCTTCGGTCAGCGAGAAACACCCGAGACATGTCTGGCGTCGGTTCCGTTTCCGGATGTCCGGGTCAGCGGCCTGTCTACGGAGGGCGTTTCCGTGGTGGTAACCGTGATCACACGGGACTGGGATGCAACCGGCGAAGCTGGCCGAGACGGCGCA
>JBBQRM010000421.1:0-3293 GCA_038214855.1 Rhodobacterales bacterium
ACCAGCGCTGGGTGAAGCGCCTCTGACCCCACGGGCGTGTCCGCGCAGCGCGCAACCTCCTAACGAGAGGTAAAAACGCGAGAATTTCTCCAGCAATTTCAGGGTCTGGAGTCATGTCGCACGGTGCGACACCCTGAAACCCGCTTCCCTACGCCGCGCCGAGCCGGGTCAGTCGAGCCGCGCCGCGCTCAGGATCGGTCCCAGATGTTCGCGCTGGACGATCACCGCCAGCGGCTCGGGCGCCACGTCCGGCACCTCGATCTCGACCTCCGCCTCGCCGTCCCAGCGCCCGACCGTGCTCCAGTCGGTCACGACGTTGGTGTAGCGGATGTCCTGGCCCGCGTTCTCGCCGCCGGTGACGGCCACCGTCGCGCTCGGCACGAACTCGACCAGATAGACCAGCGACGGCCCGACCGCCGCCCCGAGCGGCTTGAGGTCGATCCGCAGCCCCCCTTTATCGCGCTCCACCCGCAGCGCCACCGGCGCCGGCTCGGCCTGATGCGCGGCGATGCTCGCGAGGATCTTCGGAGCGTTGTGCCCGATCAGAACGTCCTCGCCCTGGACGACCATCTGCGGCGTGAAGACCGAGCGCTGGTGCCGCGCCTTGGCATAGCCGCGCTGCCGCTTGGTGTGTGCGGGGGCCCCGAAGCTGTCGGTCCAGCCGAGATAGTCCCAGTAATCTACATGCAGCGATAGCGCGATCACCCCCTCGAGGGTCGCGAGCTCGGCCAGCAGCGCATCGGCCGGCGGGCAGGTGGCGCATCCCTGGCTGGTGTAGAGCTCGAGTACCACCGGCGCCCGCTGCGCCCGCGCCGCGAAGGGCGCGGCGGCGAGGATCAGGCACAGCAGATAGAACGCGACACGCATCTCGACCCCCGGCTCCGGATGCGTCAGGCCTAACCAGCGAGGCCGCGCGTGACCAGTCAAGCCTTCGCGAGCGCGTTCCCGCCGATGCCTCAGGCTGCCTTCGCGAGGCTGCGCAGCACGTAGTGCAAAACCCCCCCGTTCCGGACGTATTCGATCTCCACCGCGGTATCGATCCGGCAGCGCAACGTGATCTCGCGCGTGCTCCCGTCCGCCGCGGTGATTGTCGCCGGCACTTCGGCGAGCGGGGTCAACCCTTCGGCGAGGCCGCGGATCGAAACGGTCTCGTCGCCCTTGAGCCGGAGGCTCTTACGCGTGTCGCCGCCGGTGAACTCGAACGGGATCACCCCCATCCCCACCAGGTTCGAGCGGTGGATGCGCTCGAAGGTCTCGGCGATCACCGCGCGGACCCCCAGCAGCGCCGTCCCCTTCGCCGCCCAGTCGCGCGACGAGCCGGTGCCGTATTCCTTGCCGGCGATCACCACCAGCGGCACGCCCTTCTCCGCCCATTCCATCGCCGCGTCGTAGATCGAGGCCTGCTCGCCGTCCGGGCCGAGCGTATAGCCGCCCTCGACGCCGTCGAGCATCTCGTTGCGGATGCGGATGTTGGCGAAGGTGCCGCGCATCATCACCTCGTGATTGCCGCGCCGCGAGCCGTAGGAGTTGAACTCCGACGCCGGCACCTGCCGCTCGGCGAGATAGGCGCCGGCAGGCTGCGCCTGCTTGAAGGAGCCCGCCGGGCTGATGTGGTCGGTGGTGACCGAGTCGCCTAGCAGCGCGAGGATGCGTGCGCCGTCGATGTCGGTGATCACGCCGGGCTCGCGGTCCATACCCTGGAAGTACGGCGGGTTCTGGATATAGGTCGAGGTCGGCGGCCAAGCGTAGGTTTCGCTCTGCGGCACCTCCACTGCGCGCCAGCGTTCGTCACCGTCGAAGACGTTGGCATATTTCTCGCGAAACGCCGCGCGGGTGACGGTGCGCTCGACCAGATCGGCGATCTCGCGCTGTGAGGGCCAGATGTCGCGCAGGAACACGTCGCGCCCCTCGCCGTCCTGCCCCAGCGGCTCGGTCGCGATATCGACGTTCATGTCGCCGGCGATCGCATAGGCCACGACCAGCGGCGGGCTCGCCAGATAATTGGCGCGCGTGTCGGGGTTCACCCGCCCCTCGAAATTGCGGTTGCCCGACAGCACGCTCGCCGCCACCAGGTCGCCCTCGGTGATCGCCCTCGAGATCTCCTCGGGCAGCGGCCCCGAATTGCCGATGCAGGTGGTGCAGCCGTAGCCCACGAGGTTGAACCCCAGCGCGTCGAGATCCTCCTGAAGCCCTGCCTCGCGCAGGTATTCCGTCACCACCTGGCTGCCCGGCGCGAGGCTGGTCTTGACCCAGGGCTTGGCGTTCAGCCCCCGCTCGCGCGCCTTGCGCGCCACCAACCCCGCCCCGATCATCACATAGGGGTTCGAGGTGTTGGTGCACGACGTGATCGCCGCGATCACCACCGAGCCGTCGTGGATGCGGTAGTCCCCGTCGCCCACGCGCTTGGCCCTGTGATGCCCGCTGTCGCCGGGGATGTGCTGGGGCGGCAGCGCGCCGCCCTCGGCCGCCCATTCGGCCTTGTCCTCGGCGCTCACCTCCGGCCGGTAGTCGCACACCACCTCGCCGAAGGCCCGCGCCGCGTCCTTCAGCGCCACCCGGTCCTGCGGCCGCTTCGGCCCGGCGATGGACGGCACGACCGAGCCCATGTCGAGCGCGAGCGTGTCGGTGTAGACCGGATCGTAGCTCGCGTCGCGCCAGAAGCCGTTTGCCTTGGCATAGGCCTCGACCAGCGCCACCCGCGCCTCCTCGCGCCCCGAGACCCGCAGATAGCGCAAGGTCTCCTCGTCGATCGGAAAGAAGCCGCAGGTCGCCCCGTATTCGGGCGCCATGTTGGCGATGGTCGCGCGATCCGCCAGCGGCAGGTTCGCGAGCCCGTCGCCGTAGAACTCCACGAACTTGCCGACCACACCCTTCTGGCGCAGCATCTCCGTCACCCGCAGCACCAGGTCGGTCGCGGTCACGCCCTCGACCAGCGCGCCGTCGAGGCGGAAGCCGACCACCTCGGGGATCAGCATCGAGATCGGCTGGCCGAGCATCGCGGCCTCCGCCTCGATGCCGCCCACCCCCCAGCCGAGCACGCCGAGCCCGTTGATCATCGTCGTGTGGCTGTCGGTGCCGACCAAAGTGTCGGGATAGGCGATCATCTCGCCGTTCTGGTCCGCGTCCGACCAGACGGTCTGGCCGAGGTATTCGAGGTTCACCTGATGGCAGATGCCGGTGCCCGGCGGCACGACGCGGAAGTTGGCGAAGGCGCCCTGCCCCCATTTCAGGAACTCGTAGCGCTCGCCGTTGCGCTGATACTCGCGCTCGACGTTGAACTGGAAGGCGCGCGG
>JBBQRM010000422.1:0-3292 GCA_038214855.1 Rhodobacterales bacterium
ATCGTCGACCTGCAGGCCGCCATCAACCGCTTCCTCGCCGAGCACAACCGGAGCCCGAAGCCCTTCATCTGGCGCGCCGACCCGGACGCCATCATCGCGGCGCGCAACAGAGGGTTCCAAACGTTGGAGTCAATCCACTAGGATCGGCGCCAGCGCCTTGGCGGATAGGTGATCCACCACCATACACCGAACGTGCTTTGTGTCGCGATCCACCAGCGCCAAGACCTTGTTCTTGTGGTGGCCACCGCGCGCGTTCTTCGGCTTCGGATACGCCTTACCGATGAACGTCTCGTCGGACTCCACGATGCCGCCGCCCGCTCCGAACGGTGCGAGGTCTTTGCTGCGCATCGCCTCGCGGATACGGTGCCCCAGAAACCAAGCTGTCTTAAGGGTGGTCTCTAGCGTCCGATGGAGCTGGTTGGCGCTGATGCCTTTCTTGCTGGAGCAAATCAGGTGGATCGCCTGTAGCCACTTATGCAGCGGCAAATGGCTTTCCTCGAAAATCGTCCCGATGCGGACGGTGAACTGCTTGCGGCACTCCTTCTGGCCGCACTTGTAGAGACCGTGGCGTTCGACGCCCTCTGGGTTTTTTTTGGAAGCCTTCGTGCGGACGCCAGCCAGCTTGTAGTGGTTGCTCACACTGCCGCACTGCGGGCATACCGGACCCTGCGGCCATATCACGGCTTCCACATGCGCAAAGGCGGCGGCCTCGTCGTGGAAGTAGGGGCGGGATAGGATAGACATTGGCTGACCTCTTAACCTGCGAAACAGGTTAACCCTGCCGTTGTGGTTTGTCAAGTATCATATCGCCAAAACTAGTCCCGCCCGCGGCCTGCCTTGGCTTCTTCCTGGCGCGAATACTCCCGCCGGAGGCATTTCAAGCCTGACACCGCGCTCAGGCGAAGGCCTCCGGCTGGGCCTCGCGCGCCATGTGGTCGAGCACGCCGTTCACGAATTTCGCCTCCTTGCCGTCGGGATAGAAGGCCTTGGCGACGTCGACGTATTCGTTGATCGCGACCTTCGGCGGCGTGTCGGTCGCCACCAGCTCGGCCCCCGCGGCGCGAAACAGCGCGCGCAGCGTCGGGTCGATCCGGTCGATCGGCCAGCGCGCGACCAGGGCGTGGTGGGTCAGCTGGTCGATGCGCGCCTGCTCGGCCACCGCAGCGGCAAGGATCGCGCGGAAATGCTCGAGGTCGGGTTCGGCATAGGTCGCGCCGTCGATCTCGGCGCCGCAGCGATGGGCCTCGAATTCGTCTGCGACGCTCTCGAGCCCCTGGTCGGCGGCCTCCATCTGGAACAGCGCCTGGACTGCGTAGAGGCGCGCCGCCGAACGCATCCGCCGGGCCTGGGCGGCGGTGGGCTTCTTCGGAACCGCGGGCATCACGCGCTCTCCGCGCCGGGATCGCGCGACGGGCGAAAGCCCACTCCGGAGCGCGTGGGCATGAAGCGGCGGGCGAGCGCGACAAGATGCAGCGCCGCCTCGGCCGCCCCCCCACCCTTGTCCTGACCGGCAGGGTCGGCGCGGACCTCGGCCTGCGCCCGCGTCTCGACCGTCAGGATGCCGTTGCCGATGCACGCGCCCTTGAGGCCGAGCAGCGTCAGCGCCCGGGAGCTGTCGTTGCAGACCGTATCGTAATGCGTCGTCTCGCCGCGGATCACGCAGCCGAGTGCGACGAACCCGTCGAAGCCCCCCGCACGCTGCGCAAAGCCGATCGCGGGCGCGATCTCGAGCGCGCCCGGCACCTCGGCCGTCTCGTGCCCGGCACCGGCGGCCTCGAGTGCTGCGCGGGCGCCCTGAAGCAGCGGCTCCGCGATGTCGCGGTAGTAGGGCGCCACGACGATCAGCACGCGCACCGGCCGCTCGAACACCGGAGCGGCAAGACCGCGCTCGGAGCTCGCCGCCATCAGCCGGCCCCGGGCGGGATCGGCCGCGTGCCGGCGATGGCGAGGCCATAGCCCTCGAGCCCGACGACCTTGGGCGTCGGCGAGTTCGTGAGCAGCACCAGCTCGCTCAACCCCAGGGCGTTGAGGATCTGCGCGCCGATCCCGTACTGGCGCAGCCGGTGCGGCGACACGTGGTCGCCCACGTCGAGCTGCATCGACATGTCGCGCAACAGCACCAGCACCCCCCTGCCCTCGGCGGCGATGGCGAGCATCGCGTCGCGCAGCTGATGCGCGCGCCCCGGATGCACGGCCAGCAGGTCCTCCATCGGATTGACCGCATGCATCCGGACAAGCACCGGCTCGGCCGTCGTCAGATCGCCCTTGGAGAGCACGATGTGCTCGGCCCCCGCGGTCACGTCGGCGAAGACCCGCATCTGCCAGTCGCCGCCGTAGTCCGACATCACCGTGCGCACCGCGGTCTCGCGCACCAGGTTGTCGTGCCGGCGGCGGTAGGCGATCAGATCGGAGATCGTGCCGATCTTCAACGCATGGCGCTGGGCGAAGGCGACGAGATCGGGCAGGCGCGCCATCGACCCGTCCTCGTTCATCACCTCGCAGATCACCCCCGCGGCGTTCAGCCCCGCGAGCCGCGCGATGTCGACCGCGGCCTCGGTATGGCCCGCGCGCACCAGCACCCCGCCGTCGCGGGCGCGCAGCGGAAACACGTGTCCCGGCGTCGCGATGTCGGCCGCCCCCGAGCGCGGGTCGATGGCGACCGCCACGGTGCGGGCGCGGTCGTGGGCGGAGATGCCGGTCGTCACCCCCTCGCGCGCCTCGATCGAGACGGTGAAGGCGGTCTCGTGCCGCGAGGAATTGCTCGCCGCCATCAGCGGCAGGCCGAGCGCATCGAGCCGCTCGCCGGGCAGCGCCAGGCAGATCAGGCCGCGACCGTGGGTCGCCATGAAGTTGATCGCATCCGGCGTGCACATCTGCGCCGGGATCACAAGGTCGCCCTCGTTCTCGCGGTCCTCGTGATCGACGAGGATGAACATCCGCCCGTTGCGCGCCGCCTCGATGATCTCCTCGATCGAGGAAATCGCGTCGGAATAGCCTGTCTGGCGCGCCTCGGACATCTGCCCCCCGGTCCCCTTCGCCGCCGGGAACCTCCCCCCGCGGCCGCCAGTTACCCCAGCGCCCGGCCGAAGGCCAGAGCGGGAGGCGGGCTCAGCGTGCGGCATGGTCGAAGTAGCGCTCGGCCTGCAGATATCCCGCGAGCCGCGCGGCCTCGGCCCAGCCGCGCTCGAAGCCGGTGTCGCCGACGAGCACCACCGCGTCCGGCGGCAGGCGCCCGGGCGCCAGCGCCGCGCGCAGGCGGGCCCGCTCCTCGCGCCACAGCGAGAACGGAGCC
>JBBQRM010000423.1:0-3288 GCA_038214855.1 Rhodobacterales bacterium
ACGACGCCGATCACCTCGGGCAGAAAGGGCAGCGGGCGCTTGCGCTCCGCGGCGAACAGGCCCTCGGCTGCGAGCGCCAGCCGGCGCTTCTCGAGCATCGCCATCAGCGCGCCAACGCCGGCAGGCGTCAGCTCCTCGACGATCATCTGGTATTTCGAGGCGCCGGGGAAGGTGGTGAGCCGCCCTGTCGCGATCACCTCCATCCCCTCCTCGGGCTGGACGGCGAGGCCTTGGGCCGTGCCCTTCCAGACGACCGAGGCGAGGCAGGCGCGCTCGTCCTTGAGGTCGAGATACAGATGCCCGGACTTGGGCCGCGACACGCGGCCGACCTCGGCGCGCACCCGCACGCGGCCGAACTCGCCTTCGATGATGCGCTTGACCGCGCCGGAGAGCTCGGAGACGGTGAACTCGGGGGCGTTGCCCCCGGACGCAGGCTCGTCAAACAGCTCCATCCCGCCTCCCGCTTGCGGATGCTTCCGCGCGACCATAGAACGCTCGCGGCAGCGGGCCAAGACGCGGGGGCGAGCCTTGCACATCCTCATTCTCGGCGGCGGCGGGCGCGAGCATGCGCTCGCCTGGGCCATCGCGCAGAACCCGAAATGCGACCGGCTCTGGTGCGTGCCCGGCAATGCCGGCACCACGCGCGTCGCTCATGTCTGCGGGATCGACATCCTCGACGGCGCGGCGGTGGTGGCGTTCTGTCGCGAGAAGGCGGTCGGGCTGGTGGTGGTCGGCCCCGAGGCGCCGCTGGTGGCCGGCGTCGCCGACAGCTTGCGCGAGGCCGGCGTGCCGGTGGTCGGGCCGGGGCGCGAGGCGGCGCGGCTCGAGGCCTCGAAGAGCTTTGCCAAGGCGGTCAGTGCCGCCTGCGGTGTCCCGACCGCCGCGGCACGCAGTTTCGACGACGTCCAAGCGGCGCGCGACTACGTGGCAGCGCACGACCTGCCGGTGGCTATCAAGGCCGACGGGCTCGCTGCCGGCAAGGGCGTGACGGTGGCCGAGACGCGGGAAGAGGCCCTCGCCGCGCTCGATGCGGTCTTCGCCACGCCCGGGGCGCGGGTGCTGGTCGAGGAGTTCATGACCGGCGAGGAGGCGAGCCTCTTCGTGCTGGCCGACGGCGAGAGCGTGCTGCCGCTCGGCACGGCGCAGGACCACAAGCGCGCCTTCGACGGCGACCGCGGACCGATGACCGGCGGCATGGGCGCCTATTCGCCTGCCCCGGTGATGACGCCGGAGGTGACCGAGCGGGCGATGGAAGAGATCGTGCGCCCGACGCTGAGGGAGATGGCGCGGCGGGGAATTCCCTATCGCGGCATCCTCTATGCGGGGCTGATGATCGAGGCGGGGGCGCCGCGGCTGGTGGAGTGGAACGTCCGCCTGGGCGACCCGGAGGCGCAGGTGATCGCGATGCGGCTCGGGGCGCAATTGCTCGACGCGCTGCAGGCCTGCGCCGAGGGGCGGCTGGCGGAGGCGCGGCTCGACTGGGCGCCGGACCATTCGCTGAGCGTGGTGATGGCCGCCCGCGGCTATCCCGGTCCGTATGGACGAGGCGATGCGATCTCGCTGCCCGAGACGACCGACCCCTGGGTGCAGGTGTTTCACGCCGGCACGGCGATGCGGGACGGAAAGCTGGTCGCGGAGGGCGGGCGGGTGCTCGCCATCACCGCGCGCGGTGAGAGCCTTGGGCAGGCGCGGGCGCTCGCCTATGCGGCGGTGGCGGAGGTGGACTGGCCCGGCGGGTTCTTTCGCCGCGACATCGGCTGGCGGGGGGTTTCACGGCCTTTCACTGTGAAAGGCGACTCCCCCCATTGAAATGATTGGGGGAATTGGCGCGAATTTACGTCTCGTTAAGGATCGACCACGGCCGGCGCCTGCGGAGGCCGAGCGCTCCGAGGCCGAGAAGGGCCGCGCCGAGCATCAGCCCGCTCGCGGGCAGGGGCACGGGCGCGACCTCGGCTGCGACGATCTCGCCGATGCGGTCGTGCACGACGGCGTTGGGGTGCAAAGGGTCGAAGAAGGCCCGCTCCTGCGCGACCTCGGGGGCGCAGACCGGGTTCTGTCCGAACGCCGCCGCCGCCGCGGCACTCGGGAAGAGGCACGGCAGGGTCGCGTCGGAGAGGCCGTAGCGCCCCGGCGAGGCGATGAGGCCGCGGAAGAGACCGGAGATGTCGATCTGCGTCACCCTGAGGCCGTCGCGGCGCAGGCCGGCGATCCCGCGGTCGAGCGTGCGGTTGAAGGCACGGCTGGCGCGAGAGGCCGCGGCGGAAGCTTCGGGCGCGAACAGGGCGTAGCGCGGGGTCGCGCCGAGATCGGGCAGGTTGAGGACGACGAGGTCGCGCACGCCCGTGTCGGCGAGCGCCTGCGCGCCTGCGGTCACCGCGCGCGCGGCGCGCCGGCCGGTGGCGGCGACGTGGGGCGCGCCTTCGGCGTCCAGAACGTCGTTGGCTCCGAACCAGAGCGCCGCGAGCGGCCGCGCCCCGCCGGCGGCGGCGATCGCCGGGGCCGTGGCGGCGAGCTGGGCCGGCAGGTCCGGCACGGCATCGGCGTTGGCGAGCGCGGTGGCGCCGCCGAAGGCCGCGTTGCCCGCGGGAAGACCCGCCGCGCGGAAGACGTCCGCCACGCCCTCGGCCCAGACCGGCCCGTTCGAGAAGCGGCCGCCGGCGTAGGGCGGGCTCGGCGGCCGGGTGCCACCGGTCGCGGCGTAGAGGTTGCCCGGGTCGCTGAGGCTGTCGCCGAGGACCCAGAAGCTCGAGTAGCGCTCGGTGAGGGTAGCGGCGCCGGCACCGGAGGCGAGGGATGCCGCCGCAAGCACCGCGGCGGCAACAGATGTCAGGCGGTTCGGCACGGCATCCTCCCGCGGGTGTGATCGCGAGGCGAGCATCCGCGCTTCGCGCCGCCGGGTCAATGCCCGCCGTCGCCTGCCATCGCGGCGTCGCGCAGCCCGGCGGCATCGCCATGGGCGCCGTTGAAGACGAGGTTGAGCAGCACCGCCGAGACCGAGGCGAGCAGGATGCCGCTGTCGATCAGGGGATGGATGCCGTGCGGCAGCCACATCTTGAAGTCGGGCGCGACCAGCGGGATCATTCCGAAGCCCACGGCGATGGCGACGACGAAGAGGTTGTTGCGGTTCGACTTGAAATCGACCGCCGACAGGATGCGGATGCCGGTGGCCGCGACCATGCCGAACATCACCAGCCCCGCGCCCCCGAGCACGACCGTGGGCAGCGCCTCGACCAGCGCCCCCATCTTCGGGATGAGCCCGAGCACGACCAGGATCGCGCCGCCCGCGAC
>JBBQRM010000424.1:0-3287 GCA_038214855.1 Rhodobacterales bacterium
TCTTGGCGTCGGATGCAACGCCGCCGCCTCGATCGCCGCCGAGTCTTCGCCCGCGGCGGCGAATATCCAGTCCGCCGCGCGCTGCGCCTCCGCCGCCGCACGGAAGATATGGCGCTTGTCGCTCTTGAGCGCGCGGATCCAGCTGCCGACGTAGGCTGCGTGATCGTCGAGGTGATCGACCGGCAGATCGAGCCGGGGTGCTGCCAGGGCGCTGGTCAGCTCAGCAATCAGTTCTTCCCGGGCGCGCTCGGCGACATCCTGATGGTATCGCGCGAAACAGTCCCGGCCGAGACGCGACGGGATTCCCGTAGCATGACCCATCTCGTGCAGCGCGACCGCATAGAACCGGCTCGCCTCCTCGAAGCGCTGTACGTCCGGCATGACGATGTCGTCGGCCGCCTCGCGGTAGGCGGCCTTGTCGAAGCCGGTGCGGATCGGCACGGGCAGGCGCGCGAAGAACGCCTCGAGCTCGACGATCGGCCGGGCGCCGGTGTCGAGGTCCGCCTCGGTCGGGTGGAAGCGCTCGGGCAGGCCGTCGATCTGGTCGGCGTTGAAGACGGAATAGCCCTTGAGGAAGCGATAGACGTCGTCGTCCTCCTGGTCCGGTCCCGCGGCGGCATTGTCTCCATCGTTGCCGGGCTTGGCTGAGACGCCGTAGTAGACGACGGGCGTGGCCGTCTCGCCCTTGCGGATCATCGCATCGAACGCCTTCGCCTGGCGGAAGGTCATCCAGTAGGGCGAGATGAAGCCCTTCGCGAAACCCTCGATGCTCAGGAAGAGATGATTGATCCCGCGATAGGGTTCGCCGCAGTGCCGGCGGGGCAGGGCGCTCGACCGCCGGCGCCAGGGATGCCGCCACGGCAAGGTCTCGCCGCTCTCGAGACGGGCGACGATCCGGTCGGTGATCTCGGCTGCAAAGTCGCGGCGGGGCTTGTGGGGCTGCTTCGGGTTGGGCACGGGAACCTCCTGCTTTCTTTTCCGCCCCTCTCGGGGGCGAAATGCGAAAGCAGACCTCGTCCTCTCGGACCTCGCGCTGGTTCTCCTGTCCCCGCTATCCAGCCGGAGCGGGGTCAAGCGCCTTGGCCTTCGGCCGGCAGCGGGCGCCTCCGGCGAACATGCCGGTCATGAGGCTGGTGGACGCCGGAGGCGGCCTGTTGATTGCGGGGGCAGGGAAGAGGCCGGTGGGCATTGGCAGTCGATCCCCGCGGGTGCGGGGGGTGCCTCTATCAGCCAAGGTATTGGGCGGGTTGACTTTGTCAAAGAGCGCGGGGCCAGCAATGCACGACGGTCGACGCCAAGATGGTAGAGCGCCACGAAGATCGGCGCGGTTTGACATCCCATCAGTTGCGATCAGCGGCGCCTCGCGCGCGGCTTCTGGGATGCGGCGCAGGTGTGACGCTTGGCCGCATTGGCGGGATCCTAGACGGGGGTCGCGGCCCAGAACGGCCGTTCGGTCGAGACTTGGTGCTGCGGTGCCGCATTCCGGCAAGCGGCCGTTCCTTCTGGGTTGAGCAGGTATCCCCCGGAGGTTGTCGTAGAAGACTCGGTGTCCCAACGCGGACCATTGAGCCGCTTGATCGGCGTTCGAGCTGACGGCAGGTTGGACGGACGATGCGCTTTCTTCACGCCGCTGACCTTCACCTCGATTCCCCGCTCCGGTCCCAGGCGCTGAGAGACCCCGAGCGCGCGCGGCGGCTGCATGGGGCGTCGCGGCTGGCGCTCGCGCGCCTTGTCGACATCGCGATCGAGGAGGACGTGGCGGCGCTGCTTCTGGCCGGCGACATATTCGACAACGGGGTCGGGGACGTGACGAGCCGCATCGCCCTGGCCGCCGAGCTGCGCCGCCTGTCACGCGCCGGCATCCGGACGGTGGCGATCCGCGGCAACCATGATGCCCTGCTCGACTACACGCGCTACGGCCCGCTGGAGGAGGGCGTGGTCGTGCTGGACCCGGCGCAGCCGACGTGTCGGGTGGGCGACGCAGCGATCCATGGGCTCGGGTTCGAGAGCCGGCACGTCGCGGCGAGCCTCCTGCCGCGCTACCCGGCGCCGGAGGCGGGGGTCGTCAATATCGGACTGATGCACACTTCGCTGGGAGGCGCCCCTGGCCACGATCCCTATGCGCCCTGCTCGGAGGCCGATCTTCTCGGCCACGGCTACGACTATTGGGCGCTCGGGCACATCCACAAGCGGTTCGAGCGACGCTCCGAGAGGGCCCTCGCGGTGATGCCCGGCATCCTGCAGGGGCGGCACGCCGGGGAGACCGGGCGCGGGTCGGCGACGCTAGTCGAGGTCGACGGCAACGAGGTTCGTGCCCGCGAGATTGCGATCGCGGCCGTGGCCTTCGAGACGATCGACGTCGACCTCGCCGGGGCGGCGAGCCTCGGCGAGCGGCAGGAACTGATCGGCCGGGCGCTCGTCGCCGCCGCGCGGCCCGACCACGAGGTCGCTGCGCGCCTGCGGATCCGCGGAGCGGGGTCGCTGGCCGCGAGGGCGGCGCTGGCGCAGCAACTGGCGGAGGCCGCTTGCGAGGAGGTCGACGGGGTGCACGTCGAGGCGGTTCGCCTCGTGTCCTCCCCGGAGCGGGTCGCCCCGGGCGTCGTCGCCGAACTTGCGGCGCTGATGAAGCAGGACTCCGAAACGGCGGGATTTCGCGACGAGGCGCTGGCGCTGATCGAGGACTGGCGGGCGGCCATGCCGGGCGAGGTGGGGGAGGCGCTCGATCCCAAGGAGCTCGACGCGTTGATCGCCGAGGGGCTCGACGCGGTCGTCGCGCGTCTGACGATCGAGGGCGAACCGTCATGAGGCTGAACCGTCTCGAGCTGATCCGTTACGGCCGCTTCCAGGATTATGTCCTCGACTTCGGTCCGGTGGAGCAGAACCGGCCGGACGTCGCGGTGGTCTACGGTGCCAACGAGGCGGGGAAGAGCACGGCCTTCATGGCGTGGCCCGACTTCCTGTTCGGCTTCCAGGGCGCCTCGCCCTATGCCTTCCGATTCGACCGGCGGGACCTGATGGTCGGCGCGGAGTTGGTGACGCCGGACGGGCCGCAGAGCCTGCGGCGGTCGACGGCCGCCGCAGGGTCGCTGACCGACGCCAACGGCCACCTCGTCGCGGACCAGCGGATGGCCGGGTGGCTCCACGGGCTGGACCGGGAAGCCTACCGGACCCGCTTCTCTCTGAACCCGGAATATTCATCGAATCCTTTGTCGGCGAGGGTTCTGGGCATTTCGGGCACCTGAGGTCCCGCGATGCTGACCGTAGGGTGCATCGACATGGGCATGCGG
>JBBQRM010000425.1:0-3283 GCA_038214855.1 Rhodobacterales bacterium
AAGCGCTTCCAGATCCGCCGCGTGAACTGCGAAGGGGATGCTCGCCGTGGCGACGATCATCGTCGTGGCGAAGAACTTCGATAGTCTCATTGGAATATCCTTTCCTCGAGCACTGTTCGACCGATAGTCGGTCGATCTCCCGTCACCCTGCCGAGACCGCTGCACCAGATGCACCGCAGGGACATCCCCACAGACGCCTGCTGGGCCCACCTCTTACATCTGGGACGCTACATTTGATGGCGGAGCGGCCTGGGATTCCGCCCTACGCCGCGGATTTGAGTGGGATCACGCTGTAATCGTTCCGGGATCGTTGCGTCCTTATGGAGACGCTGCTTTCCGTGCCGCTTACCAGCGGCGCGACGGGTGATGGATCGCGAGGGAGCGAAAGATGGATCGCATGAAGGACAAGGTGGCAGTTGTCACCGGCGCGGCCTTGGGGCTCGGGGCGGCCACCGCGCAGATGCTGGCGCGGGCGGGCGCCCAGGTGGTGGTGACCGACATCAAGGATGTCGAGGGTGAAGCAGTGGCTCAGGGGATCACGGGCGATGGCAACGAGGCGATCTATCTCAATCACGATGTCGCCGAGGAGAGCGCCTGGGAGCGGGTGATCGCCGTCACCCTGGAGCGGTTGGGCCGGCTCGACGTGCTCGTCAACAATGCCGGCGTCGCCTGGGGCGGCCCGCCTGAGGAAGAGACGCTGGGGCGCTGGCGGACGCTGATGAGCATCAACCTCGACGGCGTCTTCCTCGGCACCAAGCATGCGATCCGGGCGATGAAGCGCAACGATCCGTCAGGCGGTGCAATCGTCAACGTCTCCTCAATCGAGGGGCTGGTGGGTGATCCCAACCTTGGCGCCTACAACGCGTCGAAGGGCGGAGTCAGGCTCTACACGAAGTCGGTGCGCTCTACTGCGCTAAGGCGGGGTTGAACATAAGGGTGAATTCGGTCCATCCCGGCTACATCTGGACGCCGATGGTCGAGAATTACCTCGCCGAGCATGGCGACGTTGCCGAGGGCCGCCGCGCGCTCGATGCGATGCACCCGGTCGGCCATGTCGGGGAACCGGACGATATCGCCTACGGCATCGTCTATCTGGCTTCAAACGAGGCCAAGTTCGTGACCGGCACGGAACTGGTCATCGACGGCGGCTACACCGCGCAATAGCCGAGGAGACAGGCAGGATGAAGGAGGCTGCAATGGAGCCGGAAAGCGACGCCCTGGAGCGGCTCGCAGCGATCGAAGCCGTCATCTTCGATCTCGACGGGGTGGTTACGCGGACGGCGGCGCTGCATGCCGCCGCGTGGAAGCGGCTCTTCGACGACTTTCTCGCGCAGCGGCCGGCGGAGGCGGGCGACGCCTTCGTCCCCTTCGACGTGGAGGCGGACTACCGCCGGTTCGTCGATGGCAAGCCGCGCTACGAGGGGGTGCGCAGCTTCCTTGTGTCGCGCGGCATCGACCTGCCCTACGGCGCTCCTGGAGATCCGGCCGATCTCGAGACGGTCTGCGGCCTCGGCAATCGCAAGAACCTGCTGTTCCACGAGCTGCTGGCCCGCAGCGACGTCGAGGTCTTCGAGGGGACGATTGCCTTCATCCACACGCTGAAAGAAAAGGGCGTCCGGACGGCCTTGGTCTCGTCGAGCCGCAACGCCGAGGCGGTGCTCAAGGCAGCAAGCCTCGTCGATCTCTTCGAGGTCCGGGTGGACGGCGAGGAGGCGGCGCGGTTGGGGCTCCGCGGCAAGCCGGATCCCGACAGCTTCCTCGAGGCGGCGCGGCGTCTGGCGGTCGCGCCCGCGCAGGCCGCGGTGGTGGAGGATGCCATCGCGGGCGTCTCGGCCGGTCGTTCGGGAGGCTTCGGCCTGGTAATCGGCGTCACGCGCGCGGACGACGGCGCGGCCTTGCGCGAAGCCGGTGCGGACCTTGTCGTGGCCGATCTGGACGAGCTTCTGGGGGACCGTGGCGCAGCCGCGCTCCCCAACGCGCTGGAACACGCCGCCGAGATCCGCGGGCGCCTCTCGGGCAAGCGGGCGGCGGTGTTTCTGGACTATGACGGCACGCTGACGCCGATCGTCGCGCGGCCCGATCTCGCGGTGCTGTCCGAGGACATGCGGCAGACGCTCCGGGATCTCGCCCGACGCTGCACACTGGCGATCGTCAGCGGCCGCGACAGGGCCGATGTGGCGAAGCTGGTCGGGCTCGAGAGCCTTGTCTATGCCGGCAGCCACGGCTTCGACATCGCCGGGCCGGATGGCCTTCGACAGGAGCATGGCGAGGCCGCCGTGTTCCTGCCGTCGCTCGACAAGGCAGAGCGACAGCTCACGACTGCACTGGCCGGGATCGCGGGCGCGCTGATCGATCGCAAGAAGTTTGCGCTTGCGGTGCACTACCGGCAGGTCGCCAGGGACGCGGTGGCGGAGGTGAAGCGCATCGTGGAAGCGGCCGCGGCCGAGACACCCGACCTGCGGCAGACCGGCGGCAAGATGATCCTCGAGCTCAGGCCGCGCACCGACTGGGACAAGGGCCGGGCGGTGCTCTGGCTGATGGGTTCGCTGGGGCTCGACGGCGAGGGCGTGCTGCCGTTCTACCTCGGCGACGACGACACCGATGAGGACGCCTTCGCAGCACTCGCCGGGCGCGGCGTCGGGATCCTCGTCACCGATGCCGAGCGCCCCACCGCGGCCGACTACGTGCTGAGCGATCCGGACGAGGTCGGCCGGTTCCTCGACGCGCTCGCGGCAATGCTGCCGGACGAGGCATAATGAGCGACTGGACGCTGAGCTACGACGGCTTCGATGCGGCGGCCGAGGGGCTGCGCGAGGCGCTCTGCACCCTTGGAAACGGCGTCTTCGCGACCCGCGGCGCCGCGGAGGAAACCGAGGCTGGCGACATCCACTATCCCGGCACCTATCTCGCCGGCGGCTACGACCGGCTGACGACCGGGATCGCCGGGCGCGAGATCGAGAACGAGGATCTGGTCAACCTGCCGAACTGGCTGCCGCTCAGCTTCCGCCCCGAGGGCGGGGAGTGGCTCAACCTGATGGCGATGGAGGTCCTCGCCTACCATCAGGAGCTCGACCTCAGACGCGGCGTCCTGCACCGAAGGATGCGCCTGCGCGACCGCCAGGGCCGCGAGACGTCGCTAGCTAGCCGGCGCATCGTCCATATGGGCGCGCCGCATCTCGCCGCGATCGAATGGCGGCTGACGCCCGAGAACTGGTCGGGACGGATCGAATTGCGTTCGGCGCTCGACGGCCGGGTGATCAACGCGGGCGTCGAGCGCTACCGC
>JBBQRM010000426.1:0-3281 GCA_038214855.1 Rhodobacterales bacterium
CCGCCGAGCAGCGCCCCGGCGGTCGCGGCGTCGTTGAGGCTGCCGAAGGTCTCCTGCAGGGCCTTGAGCGTCTTGAGATAGCGCTGCGCCGCCTTGCCCGGATGGAGCGGCGCCAGCATTTCGGCGGTATAGCGCAGCTTCTTGAGCTCCTTGCGCAGCGCGTGCAGCTCGGGGGTGTCGAGCCGGTCGAGGTGCCGGCCACGGCGCATCACCTTGCGGTGCCGCCGATCCAGAACCTCCGGCGCGATCGCGGCGACCGGTGTCGCCAGTCGCTCGGACTGCGCCCAGTCGGCCGGCGCGAGCCAGCCGCGCCCCTCGACGAAGGCGGCGAGGTCGAAGACAAAGCCGGTCGTCCGCACGTCCTCCAGCGCCGCGCGCACCTCGGCGCGCAGGGTCGTTCGCCGCGCCTCGAGCACATCCCCCAGGGCGGTCCGCGCCTCCGGATCGAGGCCGGTCGCCGCGGCCTCGGCGACCACCTCGCCGATCAACACGTCGAGATCGCGCAGGTCGCCGACGATCTGCCCCAGATCCTTGGCCACCGCGCCGAGCCGCGCCATCGCGGCGCCGCCGAGGATCGGCTCGAAGACCATGAAGGCCGTGCGCAGCCGCCGGAGCCCGATCCGGAGCTGGTGCGGGCCCTCGGGCATCTCGCTCGTCGAGACGAGGGGCAGGTTGGCCGCGATCTGCGCAAGGCAATCGCGGAACACGTCGCGCGCCGCGGTCTCGACCGTGGCGTCGGCGGCGAAGCCCATGTCGCCGGCCTCGCGCGGCGCAGGATCCTCCGACGGGTCGGACCCGCGAGCGAGCGCATAGCCGCGCGAGGCCTTGTCGCGGTTCGCAAAATGCACCGGCCCGCGGTCGAAGAGGAGTGCGGCCAGCTCGAAGAGCGCGCCGACCTCGCCCTCGAGGAGCTCGAGCTCGGCCTCGCGGATCGGCGCGCGCCGGGCGCCAGCGACGAGCTCGCCCTGGTCGAGGGCGAGCTCGACCAGACCGCCGGACGGCGCCCGCAGCCGCTCGATCGTGCGCCTGACCCGCGTCTCGAAGACGGCGGCGAGCGGGGCGCCGTCCGCCGCCTCGAGCACCGAAGCATGGACCGGATCGCCGCCGTCGAGCGCAAGCCTGCCACCGGGCGCCGGTCCTTCGGCCTCGCGCCGCGCAAAGAGACCAAGGCGCGCCGCCACGCCGGCGAGCTTGACGGTCTGGACCCAACGACGCCCCTCCTTGCGGACGCGCAGCGCGATCCCCGCCGCCTCGAGCGCCCGGCCCTCGGTGTCGAAATAGACCGCCGCGAGCGTCTGCGTCCGGCGCCTCGCCGCGCGCAGCCCGGCGAGCGCGGGGTGCTTCATCAGCCGCGCCTGCGCGCCTGCGTCGAGCGCGATCTTGAGCTCCGTCTCGAACCCCGCCACCCGTTCCCCGATCATTCCGCAAGCCGTTGTTCGTTGTGGCCGATTCGTGATAGCCTCACAATAGGAGTTCGTGTCATCGACTCGCTGCGTTCGGACAAGGAGGCCCGCCGCTTGAACGGTTCCTGCATCGCCATCCGGCCCACCGCACGCGCGGATTACACTGCGTTAACCCTTCTCCTCCTACGATCCACGAGGACGCAGCGCCGGGAGGTGACGTTGGGAGGCGGGAACGCGGAAACGGGGGCGCTGCGATGAACTCCGCGACGCTCAACATCGCGCAGGACTTCGTCAAGGCCGGCATCGAGAAGGCAGGCATTCCGCTGACCGGGACGCTCGAGGCCTATCTCTCCATCACCTTCGCGCGCTACATCGGCGCCTCGATCAGCGTCGATCTGCTGACGGTGCGCGTGACCCGGGCGCTCGACGATGGCGCGCCCTCCCACGCGCTCAGGGCGCTCGCCGACGATTGCCTTATCGCCTGCGCGTTCTTCGAGGCGCGGCTGCGCCGGACCGGCGGCACGGTGCGCCACTACGTCGGGCTCGGGCAGATGAGCTACGACGCCGCCGCCCTGACCGAGCAGGCCTACGGCTTCGTGCTGATGCGCGACGTGATCGCGAGCGCCGCCTGCCGCGGCGAACGCGACGACCCCGGGGCGCTCATCGACCGCGCCCGCGCCGGCAGCCCCGCCGCCCGCGACGAGCTCGCCGGGCAGAACGTGGTGCTCGGCCCCTGGGGGGAAGCGGCGAAGCGCGGGCTACTCTGGCGCTAGGCCCGCAAGGCGATCCGGGCGCCGAAGCCGAGGCGCGTCTCCCACCCTTCCGTACGGTGAGCGTGCGCGCGCAGGGCGGCCGAGAAGGCGTCGCTCACGCCTTCATCCGGGACCGGGCGGGGGCGCGGGCGATCTGGACCGCGAGGATGCCCGCCATGATGATCGCGACGCCGACGAGATCGCGCGCCGTCACGGTCTCGCCCAGCACGGCGGCGGCGATGGCGACGCCAAGGAACGGGTTGAGGAAGTGGAAGGTCGCCGCCCGCGTCGCGCCGATCCGCCCGACCAGCACGAACCAGATCATCGTCGCCGCGAGGCCGGGAACGAGCACCGTATAGGCGAAGGCCCCCGCGAGCGGCCAGGTCCAGGCGACCTCCCAGCGCTCGAGGAGGAGCGAGACCGGAAAGAGCGCGACGCTGCCCACCAGCATCTGGAGGCCCACGATCATCCACAGGTTGCCGCCCCCCGCCGCACCGCGGACCATCAGCGTGGCGACGCTGAGCGCGAGCACCCCCGCGAGGCAGAGCGCGAGACCCCAGGCGGGTGCGCCTGCGCCGAGCCGCGCGCTCATGATCACGGTGACGCCGCCGAAACCCGCGGCAAGGCCGAGGGTGGCCAGGCGCGACAGCCGCTCGCCGAGGAACAGCCGGCCGAGCCCCGCGACCATCAGCGGCAGGAGGCTCGCGATCACGACCGCGAGGCTCGCCTCGATCCGGCGCATCGCCTCGAAGTTCAGGCCGAGATAGAGCGCGTTCTGGCACAGGCCGAAGACGATCACCGCGCGCCACTGGCCGCGGCGAAGCGCGATGCGCTGGCCCAGCGCCCAACCGATGCCGAGCGCGATCAGGCCCGAGCTCAGGAAGCGGACCGAGAGCGCGAGAAACGGCGGCGCATCGGCGACGACGATGCGCGCGGAGGTGAAGGCAGAGCTCCACATCGCGACGAAGAGAAACCCCAGCCCCAGCGCCCGCCAGTCCATATTCCGACTTCCCTGGGAGATTCGTCGCCCGGCGGACAGACTAGCCGCTCGCGGCCGGGGCCGCGAGGCCGCTCCGCGCATGGCCGTGCTCCGAACCCCAGGTCTCCATCGCATCGAGGATCGGCC
>JBBQRM010000427.1:0-3278 GCA_038214855.1 Rhodobacterales bacterium
TGGGTGGTTGCAAGTCACCCGGAGATTACGCCGCCTTCGAATTTCCACCAACTCCGCGACACGACCCATTAACGTCGACCTCTGCGAGCTCCTGCCCGTCCTTGGACCAAGGTCCCGCCCCCGCCGCAAGCTGCCGATGCAGCGAGGCGTCGAGGCGCTGGAACGGCCTTTGGAGGGGAGACGACGACATGCGGATCCGATGAAGAAGGCGCTGGCCGCAGCCGCGATGGGGCTTCTCGCAGCCGGGCCGAGACGACGCCGAAGGACGTGATGCTGATGCTGATCGAGGAGCAGAACGCCGAGAGCGGGCCGCTCGCGGCGGCGGTGGTCGATCCGCCTCCGATTGGCCGCTCTTCTCGGAGAAGGCGTGCGAGCTGATCGAGGTCGATGGTGTGGCGGCGGTCTTCGGCGCTTGGACCTGCGTGAGCCGCAAGTCGGTGCTGCCGGTCTTCGAGGAGCTGAACTCGGTCCTGTTCTATCCGGTCCAGTACGAGGGCGAGGAGAGTGAGTGCTACGTCTTCTATACCGGGGCCGCGCCGAACCAGCAGGCGATCCCGGCGGTCGATTACGGGAGAACCTCGAGACGGGTTTCGCCCCCTGCCCCGGCCGGAGCGTTCGACCCCCCAGGAAGCGTTCGGCCTATTTCCGGCGCTGGGCGAGATGCTGCGGCGGCGAGGCGGCGACCTGTCCGGCGGCCAGCAGCGGCGGCTCGCCATCGCCCGCGCCCTGGTCACACCCGCGGCTCCTGGTGCTCGACGAGCCGACGGAAGGCATCCAGCCTTCGGTGATCAAGGACATCGGCCGGGCGATCGGCTTCCTGCGCGACCGCGGCGGCATCGCGATCCTGCTGGTCGAGCAGTACTTCGATTTCGCACGCGAGCTCGCCGACCGCTTCTTCGTGCTCGACCGCCGCGAGGTGGTGGCCGATGGCACGCGCGCGAGCATGGTGGAGGCCGACGTGCGCCGCCGGCTGACGGTCTGACGCGACCCGGGGGCGATCCTGCCGGAGGCGGGCAAGCCCTGCGGTGCTCAAGGTTGAGCAATCCAGCAAGGCATTGATTTACCAGTAGCTATTGACGGTCGTTAACCACATGGAAAGGATTTTCAACCTTGCAATTACCGCGGCCGGAGGTTTGGGGGCGCGGTGCCCGGAGCGGCGACGCATTCGCTTCGTAAAGATAGAGACCGCACGGCAGGTCCAACGAGCAACTTTGGACCGCATACAAGCGTTACGGACACCTCAGTTGCGCAGGAACTCAACGGTCATTGCGCCACCCACGCCGAGAACCCGTTAATCCGCTGGTTCGTGCGTAGCGTGTGGATCGGTTGCCTTGACGCTAGCGCAGCTGTGAGACGGGTGTCAATTCGCCGGGGGAGAAGAGATCGTGATAGACGTATCGACGCCGCTAGCTTCCGCCGAGCTGAGGATGGTCTGGAGCGTCATCGCCTTCGAATCGCTAAGCTTTGAAACATAGAAGTCGAATGCAACCCTATCGCCGAACTGCATCATCGACGGGGCGTCAAAGTTAGAAGCGAGCGCCTTCAAGTCGGTGAAGATTTCGCTGCCTGACGGGACGTTCGCGACTTGGACATAAAACCACTGCGCCTCGTCCTGACTCGCCAGGAGGGCCCGCGCGATTTCGTCGGAGCGGGTCGCCAGGCCAGCCTGGATCAGGCTATTTACGTCAGTTCGATGCCTCTCAATCGCAGCTTTAAGATCGTCGGTGGAATGCCCAACGTTCGCCTCGAGCCGGGCGAAGTCGATGCGGATCGAATTGAGCCTGTTCTCGATGACGAGGGTGTTGAGCCCGAGGAGAACCGCGATCCCGAGCGTTACAACGCTCCAATCCCACTTGTTAAAACCGGAGAAGAAGTTCGGTCCCGCCATGCTCAGGTCCTCTGCCTAGCTTAAGGTAGGGCATCGACAGAGGTCGAACAAGTCAGGAGAAGCTCAACAGGAACGCGGCCGATCCGAGTGCCGCCGCGACGATGATTCCGGTGGTCACGATGGCCGCTGGCGAGAGTGTGACGCCTGCGAACAGAGGGACGCGGCCATGGGTGGGCTTCATTCGTCTGGCACTCCTCTCGTTCGCTTCCGAAGAAGTCTCGTAGTTCAGTTCAAATATCGTTAGCACCGGGGCGATCTTGACAATTCACTCGCGACTAGCGCGCTGGCCAAAGATCCTGCCTTGGCTTCAACGGGATTGGTTGCCAAACTTTCGCAGGCCAAGCAGCATGCCGCCTTGAGCCACGCTGCATAAGCTGTTGATCTTATTTCTGATCTGGGTGGTGCCCGGGGGCGGATTTGAACCACCGACACGCGGATTTTCAATCCGCTGCTCTACCCCTGAGCTACCCGGGCCTCGCGACGGGCAGGGCCCATCGGGTCGTCGGATTAGGCCAAGCGCGCCGGTCTGTCCAGCGGAAACTCCGCCGCCTCAGAGCGGCCGGCCGCGCAGCAGGAGCGGCAGGTCGCCGGTCAGGCCCGCGGCCTCGCGGATCAGCGTCCGGCGCAGGGGCGGCAGCCGGTTCACCAGGCCGAGCCCGAGGTCTCGCCCGAACCGCAGCAGCGGGTTGTCGTTGGAGAACAACCGGTTGATCCCGTCGGTCGCCGCCGCCAGTGCCGCGATGTCGAACCGCCGCCAGCGCGCGTATTCCCTCAGCACGTCCGCGGCTCCCAGGTCCTGCCCCCGCCTGTGCGCCTGCGCCAGAACCTCGGCGAGTGCCGCCACGTCGCGCAGTCCGAGGTTCAGCCCCTGCCCCGCCAGCGGATGGATGCCGTGCGCCGCGTCGCCGGCGAGCGCCAGCCGCGGTGCCGTCAGCCGGTTCGCGAGCGTGAGGCCGAGCGGATAGGAATAGCGCGCGCCCTGAAGCGCGATCTCGCCGAGAAAGTCGCCGAACCGCGGCCGCAGCACCGCGAGATAGCCCTCGGCGTCGAGCCCGCCTATCGCCGCCGCGCGGGCGTGGCTCTCGGTCCAGACGATCGAGGAACGGTCGCCGGGCAGCGGCAGGATCGCGAGCGGGCCCTGCGGCATGAAGAACTGATGCGCGGTCGCGTGGTGCGGCCGCGCATGGGCGATGGCGCAGACGAGCGCCGTCTGCCCGTAGTCCCAGCCGGTCCGCGTGATCCCGGCGCGCGACGCAACAAAGCTGTCGCGCCCGTCGCAGCCCACGAGAAGTGCCGCGCGCAGCTCCTCGCCCGAGGCGAGGGTTACGCGGGCAGCCCCGGGTTCCGCCGCAGTGTCGATCACCCGCACGCCGGGCCGGTGCGCGATCAG
>JBBQRM010000428.1:0-3267 GCA_038214855.1 Rhodobacterales bacterium
ACTCCCACGGGCCGAGGCGCACGGCGATGAGCGCGAGCGGCGGGGCTGCGACGATCAGCACCGCGGTCGAGATCAGCGTGCCGAAGAACGAGGCCCAGACGCCGAGCGAGAGCGCGCGGCCGGGCTCGCCATTGCGCGCCATCGGAAAGGCGTCGAAGGTGGTGGCGACCGACGAGGGCGTGCCGGGGATGCCGAGGAGTGCCGCCGAAATCAGCCCGCCGGTATAGCCCCCGACATAGACCGAGAGCATCACGGAGATGCCCTGGAGCGGCGGCATGGCGAAGGTGAGCGGCAGCGTCAGCACGATCGCCATGGTGACGGTGAAGCCGGGGATGGCGGCCGCGACGATGCCCGCCACCGAGCCGAGCGCCATGTAGAAGAGCGTGTCGAACGCCAGGACCTGGGTGAGCCCGAGCAGGAAGTTGTCCATCGCGCCCGCCTCAGCCGAGCCAGCCGCGGGGCAGGAAGACGAGGAACACCTCGGCGAAGAGCCAGTTCAGCCCGAAGGAGAATACCACCGCGACGACGAGGGCTGTCAGCGCCGAGCGGCGGTTGCGCGGCGCGACGACAAGCTGGGCCGCGAGCAGGAAGCCGAAGGTGGCGAGCCCGAAGCCAAGATCGCGCAGCGCCACGAGGTAGATCCCGAAGGCCGCGAATACGAAGATCACCAGGCGGTGCGCCACCAGCCATTCCCGGCTTCGCGCCCCCCATCCGCCGGGCAGGCCGAGACGCGCCAGGCGGCGCAGCGACAGGCCGATCGCCGCGAGGCAGAGCGCGGCGAGCAGACCGAGCACGAGCTTGGGAAAGGCCCCCGCTCCCAGCGGCTCCCATTTCGAGTTCGGAAGATCGCCCGCCACGATGTAGAGCCCGAACGCCGCGAGCAGGAGCAGGAGATAGGAGACAAGGCGTGCAACCTCGTCCGCCGCCTCGGCGCCGGGGTCTACGGCGTCGCGCGGCTCGGTCGCACTCACCGCCGGGGTTCCCGACGACACGGCAGGCGCGGGGTCATTGCGCCATGCGCCCCACGAGGCGGTCGATGGTCTGGTCGAGCGTCGTGAGGTATTCGGTGTAAGCCTCCTGTCCGCGGAAATCGACCTCGGCGCCGGCGTTGTTGATCTGCTCGACGAAGGCTTCGTCCTGCGAGAGCTCCTGCAGGGCGGTCTCCATCGTCGCCTGCGCCTCCTCCGGCGTGCCCTTGGGCATGACGATGCCGCGGGTGATGGTCAGCTCCATGTCGTGACCGAGTTCCGTCAGCGTCGGCACGTCGGGCGTCTCCTCCAGCCGTTCCGTCGCCCCGGTGGCGAGGAACCGCAGGTCGCCGTTCTCGACGAACTGCAGCGCCGAGGAGATGTCGCCGATCGCCGCATCCAGATTGCCGCCGACCAGCGCGCGGATACGCTCGCCCGTGCCCTCGTAGCCGACATAGGAGAACTCCGCCCCGGTCGCCTCCTCGATCATCGCGGCATGCAGATGCGGCACGCCGCCGAGCGTCACGCCCATGCGGATCTCGCCCGGATTCTCCTTGGCATAGGCGATGAACTCCTCGAACGTGTCCCAGTCGCTGTCCTCGCGGACGACGAGATACTGCGGCGAGGAGGTCAGCAGCGCGATCGGCTCGAAGCTGTCCCAGTTCAAATCCGTCAGCCCGGTCTTGTTTGCCACCGGCAGGCCCTCGTGGATCTGGCTGATCGTGTAGCCGTCGGGGCTCCGCCTGCTCGCCTCCTGCAATCCGGTGGTGCCGCCGACGCCGGGCATGTTGATCACCGCCATCGGTTCGCCGAGGTAGGACTCGACGTTGTTGGCGACGATGCGCATCAACGTGTCGCTGCCGCCGCCGGGCCCCCAGGGGACGATAAATTCCACCGCGCGCTCCGGGTAGTCCTGCGCCGCGGCAGGGGCGGCAAGACCGAGCGCCGCCGGAAGGGCGAGACTGCCCGCTGCGATAAACATCTTCAGGTTCTGCAGAGCCATCTATCTGGGCCTTCTTTTCGATTGAAATGGAGCTTAAATCGCGCCGGAGGACGCGACATGCTGCCGAGGGTCGTAGGAAATCCGCGGATAGTCAACCGCTCCGGAAGTCTCAGGGAGCTGGAGAGACCCTTGCCGGTGCTCACGGCATCCCGAATGACGGGCCCGACCCAGACGCCCGTCCCGGACCACCCGCTGGTCTCTCGAGCCACATGGAGGCGACGGCCGGAATCGAACCGGCGTGCACGGATTTGCAATCCGCTGCGTAACCACTCCGCCACGTCGCCGAGGCTGCGGTGCACCGTCTAGCAAGCCCCCGCGGTGCGGGCAAGGGTGCTACCGCAGGGGCCAGGGCTGCGAACTCATATGACAGGTGACAGGCGGGAGATTTGCTGAATCGATGCGGCGGCCCTGAATCGGAGCCGCCCCATGACCCCGCCGACCGTGACGACGCCCCGCAAGTCGCGCCTCGCGGCGCTTCTCGAGCATTTCGCACAGGTGGAGGACCCGCGCGACGTGCGGCGGATCCTGCATCCGCTGCCCGAGGTCCTGTTGCTCGTGGTCTGCGGCACGATCGCCGACTGCGACGACTACGAGGACATCGCGGCCTGGGGCGCGGCGCATCTCGACTTTCTGCGCCAGCACCTGCACTTTGAGCATGGCGTGCCCGGAGAGCGCTGGCTCACCATCCTGATGAACCGGATCAACCCCGCGCTCTTCGCCGCCGCCTTCGTGGACTGGGTGCGGGAGAGCTGGCCGCAGAAGGCCGGGCTCGTCGCCATCGACGGCAAGCCCTCGCGCCGCAGTAACGACCGGAGCGTCGGCACGGGGCCCCTCCACCTCGTCTCGGCCTTCGCCACGACGAGCCGCCTGGTGCTGGCCCAGGAGACCGTGCCCGACAAGGCGAGCGAACTCGCCGCCATCCCGCCGCTGCTGGAGCGCCTCGGCGTCGAGGACGGGCGGAAGGGCGCGCTCGTCTCCATCGACGCCATCGCCACCAATCCGGCGATCGCCCAGGCGATCACCGACCAGGGCGCGGACTGGCTGCTGGCGGTGAAGGCCAACCAGCCGACGCTGCGCGCCGAGATCGAAGCCGCCTTCGCCGAGGCGGGCGGCCGGCTCGACACCTGCGTCGATCTCGACAAGGGCCACGGCCGCATCGAGGAGCGCCGCATGGCCGTGCTTTGCGAGACCGACTGGCTCGACGGGAACCGCCGCTTCCCCGGCGAACTGCGCCTGCCCGGCGCCGCATGCCTCCTGCGCGCCGAGACCCGCGTCGAGACCGCAGGCAAGACCCGA
>JBBQRM010000429.1:0-3256 GCA_038214855.1 Rhodobacterales bacterium
CGCCAGCCGCCATCTCCCCGCGCCCGATCATCGGCACGTCGGTGCGCCCGTCGGCATTGGTCACCGCCTCGCGCAAGAGGTGCCGCACCCCGCCCTCGAGCCGGAAGAGCTCGACCGCCATCCCCGCGGCCGGCACGCCGCGCGCGGTGTCGAGGACATGCGTGGTGAGGCTGCCGTTCTCGGCCATCATGCACTCCTGCTGGGTCCGGTCGCCCCATCCTAGCCGCCCCTGCGGCCGGCGCACCAGGGCCATCGCCCGAAGCACCCTCGCGCCGAATTTGAAAGCGCCCGCCCGCCGTCCGGCCTAGACTGCGGTCATGAGCACCCCACCCCGCTACCCGCGCGACCTGCACGGCTACGGCAGCCACCCGCCCGATCCCCGCTGGCCCGGCGGCGCGCGCATCGCACTTCAGGTCGTGCTGAACTACGAGGAGGGCGGCGAGAACAACGTCCTTCACGGCGACGCCGCCTCCGAGGCCTTCCTCAGCGAGATCATCGGCGCCGCTCCCTGGCCTGGCCAACGGCACTGGAACATGGAATCGATCTACGAATACGGCGCCCGCGCCGGCTTCTGGCGCCTGCGCGACCTCTTCGTTGCGCGCGACATCCCCGTCACCGTCTACGGCGTCGCCACCGCGCTGGCCCGCTCCCCCGCCCAGGTCGAGGCGATGCAGGCGGCCGGCTGGGAGATCGCCAGCCACGGGCTGAAGTGGATCGACTACCGCGACCACACCCGCGAAGCCGAGCGCGCCGACATGGAAGCCGCGATCCGACTTCACACGGAAGTCACCGGCACCCGTCCGCAGGGCTGGTACACCGGCCGCTGCTCGATCAACACCGTCGATCTCGCGACCGAAGAGGGTGGATTCGCCTATGTCTCCGACGCCTACGACGACGACCTGCCCTACTGGCGCAAATCTGCCGGGCGCCAGCAGCTGATCGTCCCCTACACGCTCGACGCCAACGACATGCGCTTCGCCACGCCTCAGGGCTTCAACTCCGGCGACCAGTTCGAGACCTACCTGCGCGACAGCTTCGACACGCTCTATGCCGAGGGCCGCGCCGGCAGCCCCAAGGTGCTCTCGATCGGCCTCCACTGCCGCCTCGCCGGCCGCCCGGGCAGGATCGCCGCCCTCGCGCGCTTCCTCGATCATGTCGCCGCCCACGACGACGTCTGGCTCGCCCGCCGCATCGACATCGCCCGGCACTGGCAGACGCACCATCCCGCGCCCGCCTCCACCGAGCGCCCCTCGCAGATGGACCGCGACACCTTCGTCGCGCGCTTCGGCGGCGTCTTCGAGCATTCGCCCTGGATCGCCGAACGCGCCCACGGCCTCGAGCTCGGACCCGCGCACGACATTGCCGCGGGACTGCACAACGCGCTCGCCCGCGTCTTCCGCACAGCATCCGAGGTCGATCGGCTCGGCGTCCTCAACGCCCATCCCGATCTCGCCGGCAAGCTCGCGAGCGCCCGCCGCCTCACCGAAGCCTCCACCGCGGAACAGGCCGGTGCCGGGCTCGCGGCGCTGACCGACGCCGAGCGCGCCCGGTTCACCGAGCTGAACGACGCCTACCGCGCGAAGTTCGGCTTCCCCTTCATCATCGCGGTCCGTGGCCTCGACGCCCGCGCCATCCTCGCGGCCTTCGAGGCCCGCCTCGGCCACGATCGCGCTACCGAGCTCGCCACCGCCTGCGCCCAGGTCGAGCGCATCGCCCGCCTGCGCCTCGCGGAGATGCTGCCATGACCGACCGCAACTATGCTTCCCCGCCCGGCGGCCTGCCGCCGCAGACGGCGCTGCACACCGGGCGCGCCGTCTTCACCGAGGCCTATGCGGTGATCCCCGCCGGCGTGCTGCGCGACATCGTCACCAGCGCTCTGCCGCATTGGGAGGCGACGCGCGCCTGGATCATCGCCCGCCCGCTCTCGGGCTTCGCCGAGACCTTCGCGCAATACGTGATGGAGGTCGCACCCGGCGGCGGCAGTGACCGCCCCGAGCCCGACGTTCGCGCCGAGGCCGCGCTTTTCGTCACACACGGCACCCTCGCGCTCGACGCAGCCGGCGCTTCCCACACCCTAACTCCGGGCTGCTTCGCCTACCTCCCCCCCGCGAGCGGTTGGCGCCTGCGCAACCGCGGCGAGGCGCCCGCGCGCTTCCACTGGATTCGCAAGGCCTACGAGCCCGTCTCTGACATCGACCCCCCCGGCGTCGTGATCGCCCGCGACGCCGACACCGCCCCCACGCCGATGCCCGGCACCGGGGGCCGCTGGGCGACCACCCGCTTCGTCGATCCGGCGGACATGGCGCACGACATGCACGTGACCATCGTCACGCTCCAGCCCGGCGCCGTCATCCCCTTCGAGGAAACGCATGTGATGGAGCACGGCCTCTACGTGCTCGAGGGCAAGGGCGTCTACCGGCTGAACCGCGACTGGGTGGAGGTCGAGGCCGGCGATTTCATGTGGCTGCGCGCCTTCTGCCCCCAGGCCTGTTATGCCGGCGGCCCCGGCCCGTTCCGCTACCTGCTCTACAAGGACGTGAACCGCCACCCGAGGCTCGCCCCGTGACCCGCAGCATCACCCCCGAGCCGCTGACGCCGGACGCCTTCGCCCCTTTCGGCGACGTGCTCGACACCGCCGGCACCCCGGATTTCGCGATCAACGAGGGCATGTGCGACCGCTTCCACGACCGCGCCCGGATGGAGTTTCGCGGGCCCGGCGCCCGCGCCGGCATCAGCCTCGGCCTCGCGCGCCCCGTCGCCCTGCCGCTCGCCTTCACCCTCGTCGAGCGCCACCCCTTCGGCAGCCAGGCCTTCCTGCCGATGCGCGGCCCCGGCTTTCTCGTCGTCGTCGCCCCCGACGAATCCGGCACCCCAGGCCGCCCTCGCGCCTTTTTTGCCGCCCCCGGCCAGGGCGTGAACTACTTGGCGGGCACCTGGCACGGCGTCCTGACCCCCCTGGGCGAGACCGCCCCCTTCGTCATCATCGACCGCATCGGCGACGGCGCCAACCTCGAAGAATACCGCTATCCCGCCCCCTGGACCATCGCCGCCCCCTGAGGCGCCGCGCCTCCGGCCCGCCCGGAGCTCATATCTGCATGACGCCCGGCCTTGTGGAGCAAAAGCGCCATGCCGTGGCTCGGCTCTTGTCTGCTGCCATTCGTGGGGTGATACGGGCTCCGGGTGATTGCTTCGGATTCTTCCCATGTGAGGCGCCACATTTCCGCCGTCCCGACCGATCTGTCCGTTGATAGATCGG
>JBBQRM010000430.1:0-3255 GCA_038214855.1 Rhodobacterales bacterium
GCGCGCAGGGACGCTCGAGGCCGCGCTGGCCGAGGTCCACCCAGTCGAGGAGCGCCCGCAGGTCGCCCGCGCGGGCCGCCGGATCGATGCCGTTCACAAGCAGCGGGAGGGCAACGTTGTCGGCGAGCGACAGGTGCCCCAGAAAGGGCGGGACCTGCGGCACCAGGGCCACGGCGCGGCGCAGCTCGGCCACGGCGCGGCGCCGGCGCGGCGCGAGCGGCTTGCCGAAGAACCGCAGCCTGCCGCGCGAGGGGGCGAGGGCCGCATGGCCAAGCCCCAGCAGCGTGCTCTTGCCCGCGCCCGAGGCGCCGAGCAGAACCTGGAAGGACCCCGGCGCCACCTCGAATGTGACGCCGTCGAGGATCGTCCGGTCACCGTAGCTGAAACCGACATCGGCGAATTCGATCACATGGCCCTCCGGGCGCCCGCCCGGCGTCTTATACCGGCGCGCCCGCGCGGTGCAACGGCGGGTTGGAACCGGCACGAGGCGCCGTTAGAAAGAGGCGAGCCACCTGCCACCCGAGGTTACGATGCGCTTGTCCTGCCCGAACTGCGCGACGCTCTACGAGGTGCCCGACGGCGCGCTGCCGGCGGCGGGCCAGCACGTGCAATGCACCGAATGCCACACCCGCTGGTTCGTTAAGGGACCCGAGCCGCGGGCGCTGCTGAGCGAGGACGAAATCCTCGCGCGACTTGAGACGCGCAAGCCGCTGACGCTGGTGAGCGGCGGCAGGAAGCGGGAAGCCGCGGCCGAGCCTGTGCCCGAGCCGGCGCGCGACTTCGTGCGGGAGGGGCGCGATGCGGCGCCGCCGGCGGAAGAGGAGCCGGCCGCGGCCGCGCCGGAGCCCGCCCCCGCGGCCGGGCGGTTCGGGGTGGGGCTGCTCGCTGCGCTGGCGCTGGCGGGGCTGGCGCTCGCCGCCTATGCCGAGGCTGACACGCTGGCGCTGCGCGTGCCCGCGATCGCGCCTGCGATCGGCCTCTATGCGGGCGCGGTGGACGCCCTGCGCGAGGGGCTCGAGGCGGTGCTCGCGCCCTTGCGGGAGTGACGCGGCCTCCGGAGGATCGGCGTGATGTCGCACCGTGCGACACGACAAGCCGCCTTGAAATCGCAGGGTAATTTTCGGCGTTTTCAGGACTTGTTAACGAATGGGAGACCGCGGGCCCGACGCGGTGCGCCTAGAAGCGGTCGAGCAGGCGGCGCAGGTAGTCGAGCTCGAGCTCGGGGCGGAACTGCTCGCCGGAGCGGCGGCGGATCTCGTCGAGAAGCCCGCGCGCGCGGGCCGCGGCATCGCCGTCGCCGAGCAGCGAGTCGCGGGTGCCGATGCCGCCGCGGGCGCCGAGCTCGCGGCCGAGCGGGTCGGTGCCACCCTCGGTCGTCGCGGTGCCGTCCTCGCTGCCCGGCTGGCCGCCCTCACCCTCCTGGGCCTGGCGTATATCCTCGCTCATCGCGCGCATTCCCTCGCGCAACGCCTGGATCGCGTCGGCCTGCCGGTCGAGCGCGCCTGCGGTGTCGCCCTCGGCGAGCCCGTCGCGCGCCTCGCCCATCTGGCGCTCGGCCTCACGCAAGGCCTCGCGTGCCGCCTCGCCCGCGGCGCCGGGCAAGCCGCGCTGGAGCTCGCGCATCAGCTCGCGCAGCGCCTCCTGCCGCTCGGCGAGGCCGTTCGGGTCGGGCTGTCCATCCTGCGCCTGGCCGTCGCCCGGCTGGCCCTCGCCGGGCTGCTGGCCTTCGCCCTGGCCCTGGCCCTGCTGGCCGGAGCGGCCGCGCTGGAACTCGCGCTGGAGCTGCTGGAAGGATTCGTCGGCGAGGCCCTGCTGTTCGCGCAAGGCGTCCGACAGGCCCTGCATCGACTGCTGGCCGGGACCGCCCTGCCCCTGCCCGCCCTCGGCGAGCCGCATCTCCATGTTCTCGAGCAGTTGCTGGAGCTGTTCGAGCAGCGCCTCGGCCTCGGCGCGGCGGCCCTGTTCCGACAGCTCCTGGATGCGGTCCATCAGCTGCTGGATCTGGTCCTGCGTCATCTCCTGACCCTGGGGCTGGTTCTCGGCACTCTGGGTCTCGCCGCGCTCGATCGCCTCCTGCGCGAGCTGCTCCATGTAGTCGCGCGTCGCCTCGCGCAGCTCGTCCATCAGCTCGGCGATCTCGTCGTCGGAGGCGTCGCTGCGCAAGGCCTGGCTCAGCCGCTCGCGCGCCTTGGCCAGCCGCTCGGCCGCATCGCCGAGGCTGCCTTCCTCGAGCAGGAGCGCCGCGCGCCACAGCATCTCGGCCACGTCGTCGATCTGCGTGGGCGTGGCGTCGCCGGAGGCGGCCTCGAGCCTGCGGATGGCGATCCGGGTCAGCAGATAGGCGCGCTCGTTGTCGAAGACCTCCGCCGGGCGGTTGGAGGCCGCGCGCAGCACGCGGGAGGCGCGGCGCGCGTTCTCAGGCGACCAGAGCAGGTCGCGGCGCTGCTCGACCAGGGCGGCGGCGAGCGGGTCGTAGAAGCGCTTGCCGGGCAGCACCGCCTCTATGGCCTCGCTCGTGCCGGTCTGGCCGGCGGCGTCCTCGGCGGCGAGCACCAGCGTCACCGGCAGGCCGGCGAAGGGATGCTTGGAGAAATCCTCGACCAGCGTATCGGCGATGTCCTCTCCGGCCGCGCCGGTCATCGGCAGCGGCAGGTCCACCTCGAGCGCCGGGCGCTCAACCGGCTCGGGCGCGAGCCCGTAGCGCCGGTCGGCGCGGGCGGGATCGAGCGCGATGGTCGCGCGCGCCGCGGTCACGCCGTAGTCGTCGCGCGCGACGAAGCTGAGCCGCATCTCGCCGCTCACCTCGCGCGCGATCGGCTCCGCCAGCTCGATCTGAGGTGGCGCGTCGGCCTCGGCGGCGAAGGACCAGGCGCCGAGATCGCGGTCGTCCTGGCGCAGCACCACCGAGCCCGAGCGGGCGACGGAGAAGGTTGCGGCGGCGATCCCGTCGCCTGCCTCCGGCATCGGCGCCGCGGCGGGATCGGCGCCGCCTTCGGCCGAAACGGTCTCGCCCATCGCGAAGCTGCCGGCCTCGCCGTAGCCGCGCAGGGTGATCTCGGTCCCCTCCGGCACCGGCACCGGACGATCGGAGGCGAGCTCCGGCAGGTAGAGCGTCGGGCGTCCCGTATAGGCCGGCGGCACCGCCCAGCCCTCGAAGCTCGAGCCGGTCGCGACCGCCTGCGGCGCCGCCGGCGCCAAGGCCGCGCCGACGCCGCGCACGCCCTCGCCGCCGGCGAAGCCCAGCGCCGCGAAGAG
>JBBQRM010000431.1:0-3248 GCA_038214855.1 Rhodobacterales bacterium
GGCGCAGCTCCGCCCGCACCTCGGGCTCGCGGAGGGGGAAGCAGCCCATGAACCAGTCGAGGATCGCCGCGTCGTCGGGCGTAGCCCGCCCGTGCCAGCTCTCGCGCGTGAGCGCCAGGAAGCTCGCCATCGACCGCTCCGCGCCGGAACTGTCGCCCTTGGCGATCAGGCCCGCCGCCGCCCAGGCCGGCAGGTTGATGATCGCGTCCCCGGCCACCTCCGCGGCGGCGATGGCAGCATCGTAGTCGCCGCAGAGATACTGGGTGACCGCGACATAGCCCTGCGCCACCCGCGAGTAGCGCATCCCGAAGGTCGCGGCCTGTGCCACGAGATTGCGCGCCCGCGGCAGGTCGCCCGCGAAGGCAAAGCCCAGCGCCGCCGAGACAATTGTCCAGGGGTCGTTCTCGTTGAGGTCGAGCGCGAGGTCGAGATGACTCGAAGCGGCGGAATGGGCACCGGCGATGCCATGCGACCAGGATCGCGCCAGATGCGCGCGGCTGTCGAGCGGGTCGATCTTGACCGCCCGCGAGGTGAGCTCGAGCGATTCCGCCAGCTCCTCCGGCGTCCGCAGATTGCCGGGATAGACGATGGAGCGGGCGTTGAGCGTCTGCGCCAGCGCCACCATCGCCGGCGCGAACGTCGGCGTCGTCGCGATCAGTTCGCGCAGGATCGCTTCCGCGCGGGCCTCGTGGTCGGCCCGCCACTCGCCCATCGCCGTCTGCGCCTGCATCCATTGCTCATATTTCCGGCCCATCGGGCTCGTGAGCTCGCGCGCGCTCTGGAGCCGCGGCGCCGACAGGTGCACGTTGAGCGCCACCGCGAGGTTGCGGAGCGCCGTCTGGTGCAGTCCGGCCATTCCGTCGAGCGTCGCCGTCTGACGCTCGGCCCAGACGCAGCGGGCGTCGGCCTGGTCGACCAGCATCATCGACACCAGGATGCTGTCCTGTCGCCCGTGCAGCCCGATCCGCAGCGTATAGGCCCGGAAGGCCGGCGGCGGCGATCCGGGCTGATAGCCGTCGATCACCAGCCAGTCCCGGAACCGCGACAGCGCCGCGATCATCTCGTCGCGGAAGATCGCGCCGAAATAGCCGAAGGCCTCCGGCAGATTCTGCGCCTTCGCCGCGTCCACGACGATGGCGATGGGCGCGAGCACCTCCTGGTCGAAGGGCACCGGCGCCGCGGGCTGCACATGGCCCTGCTTGATCGAGACGTAGAGTCCTTGCGTCCGCTCCGAGGGTTCGACGTCGAGCTCGTCCTCGAGCACCTGCCACAGCCGCTCGTAGACCCGCATCGCCTGCGACGTGTCGCCGAGCGCCAGATGCGCCTGCATCGCCGCGCGGGCCCCGCCCTCGTGGGTGGCATCGACCCGGATCAGCGCATCCGCCAGCCCCAGCCGCGCATCCGGGCTCTGTGCCGCGGCGAGCGCGGTCTCCAGCGTCGCGACGAGCTGGGTGCTCAGCCGCTCGCGCTGGACCGCGACCCAGGCATTGAAATCCGGATCGAGATCCTCGAAATCCGCGAACAGCCGCCCCAGATCGCTCTCCTCGCCGGTCACCAGCCGCGGCGGCTTGCCCTCCGCCGCCTCGGCGATCGCCTCCAGGATGTCGAGCCGCACCGGCCGGGTCAGCCGCAGCAGGTTGCGGTCGGCCGCGATCAGATCCTCCGCCGCACCCAGATCGGCCTTCAGCCGGCGCAGCGTCTGGCGAAGCGCTGCGCGCGACTGGTCGGGGCCCGATTCGCTCCACAAGAGCCCAGCGAGGCGCTCGCGGCTCTCCGAGCGCGTCGGCTGCAGCGCCAGGTAGGTCAGGATTGCCAGAGCCTTGCTGCTCGACAGCGGCTGCTCGTGGTGCCCGAGGCACAGGCGCATCGTCCCCGTCGTGGTGATCCGTGCATCCTCTGTGACGACCGCCTGCATCACATGAGCGGCGCATGTTCCGCGGGCGAGCCGGACCGCGCCGGCCCCGCGCGCCCCAGTGCCGGCGCCACGACCTTCGCCACCGCAAGGCCGCCCTCCGGCCCCGCGAGATCCGCGGCCCAGACCTCGACCCCCTGCGCCGAGAGACGATCCGCGAGCTCCCCGGCGTCGGCCGGCAGAAGTGCCTCCCCGACCCGCGGCGGGCACGTCGCAAAGGCCGCAAGATCCCGGATCTCGAGCGCCGCGCGGCCGAGGGGCCCCGCATCTCCAAGCCCCGCGGTGCCGGTCTCGGCGCGGCGCAGCGCCAGTTCCAGCGCCAGCTCCATCTGCAACAGTTCGATCATCGCCCCGTCCGCGGCCGCGCGCGCATGGGGCGCTGCCTTCAGCCCGAGCGCGAGGTCGGTGCCCGACGCCGCGACGGAATAGGCGCAGACCACCGGCACGTCCGCGGCCGCATCGAGCGCGAGAAACCCCGTCGCCCGCGCCACCTCGGCGCCCTGCCGCATTGTCGCGAGCGCCATTGCAACCGGCGCGCTCACCGCGGCGTCGAGCGCCCGAGGCCGCGTCTCGCCCCGCCACCACGCATGGGCCGCATCGCGCTCGATCACCTCCAGCAGCCCCGCCAGCCGCGCCGCCTCGAAGGAGCGCCCCGCGGCGAGCCCGAGGCTCGCGGGAAGCGTCTGCGCGAGCGGCGCCCGGCGCCCGTCCGCAAGGTTGGTCATCGCGGCACCCGGCGCGGGTTCGGCCAGCGCCTCGGCGGCCTCGCCGGCGGCGCGTCCCGCCGCCTCCGCCAGGTCGCGGCCTCCGCCGCCGACCGCAGCGCCCCCCACGGCGCCCGCGATATAGAAGAATCCGGGCGCGCTGCGGGAGGGCAGGAGCGCCACCCAGTCGAGCCGTTCGAGCGAGGGCCACAGGCGCGCCGCCTCCGCTTCGGGCACGGCGCGGCGCAGCCCGTCGAGACCGCCCGGGAAAATCGCGGAACGTGCGCCCTCGCCCGTCATCTGAGCGTGCCCCTTCGCCTGCCGCGCCTCCTTAACGCATCTCGCGAAGAATTGGCAGAGTAACCTCGCGCCGGGCGCGGTCGTGTCGCGGAGTTGGTGGAAATTCGAAGGCGGCGTAATCTCCGGGTGACTTGCAACCACCCAACCGGCGGCGGTAGCCGCCAGGGAGATCACGCCATGAACCAGATTACAGGTAACAGGGGCAAAACTCCGGGCATTTCCGACCGGGTTGTCGGATAGCGGTTTGCGACGCGGTTATGGGCGCGCGTTTTGTCGGACGCTCACTCGGAGGTTGGATCAGGGTTGCCGGACGAGTTGCGAAAGGTGGGGAA
>JBBQRM010000432.1:0-3241 GCA_038214855.1 Rhodobacterales bacterium
CTGGCCGTGGCGCTCGCCTGCGGCGACGACCGTCCGGCACTGTCGGAGGCCGCCGCCGCGGCGATCGAACTCATCCACTGCGCGAGCCTGGTGCACGACGACCTTCCGTGCTTCGACGCCGCCGACATCCGCCGCGGCAAGCCGAGTGTCCATCGCGCCTTCTCCGAGCCGCTGGCCTTGCTTGCAGGCGACGCGCTGATCGTGATGGGCTTCGAGGCGCTTGCCCGCGCCGGCTCGCAGGCGCCCGACCGGCTGGCGGGGCTCGTGGTGACGCTCGCGCGCGCGACCGGCCTGCCCGGCGGCATCTGCGCCGGACAGGGGTGGGAGAGCGAGGCGGCGGTGGACCTTTCGGCCTATCACCGGGCCAAGACCGGCGCGCTCTTTGTCGCCGCCACCACCATGGGCGCACAGGCGGCGGGCCGCGCGCCCGGCCCCTGGGTCGAGCTCGGCGCGCGCATCGGCGAGGCCTTTCAGGTCGCCGACGACCTGCGCGACGCGCTGCTGAGCGAGGCCGAGCTGGGAAAGCCCGTCGGGCAGGACGCGGTGCACGCGCGGCCAAATGCCGTCGCGTCGCTCGGCGTCGCCGGCGCGGTCGCCAAACTCCACGACATCCTCGCCGGCGCCACGGCGGCAATCCCCTCCTGTCCCGGCGAGGCGGCGCTGCGCGATATCGTGCGCCTCCAGGCCAAGCGCCTGACCCCGATCCGGTTCGCGCAGACAGCTGCCTGACGCCCATGCGCCTGCCGCGGGCATGGCGCGCCTGGCGCAACGCCCGCGCCGCCGACCCGGCCTTTCAGTCCTGGGCCATCCGCTTCCCCGCAACCCGGCCCTTCGCGCGCGCCGAGGCGGCGGAACTCTACGATATTGTAGCAGGATTCGTCTATTCACAGACGCTTTTCGCCTGTATCGAGCTCGATCTCTTCGCGCATCTCGACGTGCCCTGCAACCCGGCAGACCTCGCCCCGCGCCTCGGACTGACAACCGAACGCACGCGGCGGCTCCTCCAGGCCGCGGCGGCTCTGCGCCTCGTCACCCGCAGCGGGGAGACCTACGAGATCGGTCCGATGGGCGCAGCACTCCTCGGCGCGCCGGGGGTGGTCGAGATGGTCCGCCACCACGCGCTCTTCTACCGCGACCTCGCCGATCCGGTGGCGCTGCTGCGAGGCGAGGTGGAAACGGCGCTTTCGGGCTTCTGGTCCTATGTCGGCGATCCGCACGCGACGACCCCCGAGGCCGCCGCCGCCTGGTCGCGGCTGATGGCCGCGAGCCAGACGATGGTGGCCGAAGAGACGCTCGCCGCCGTGCCGCTCGCAGGCGTCAGGCGGCTGCTCGACGTCGGCGGCGGCGACGGCGCCTTTCTCGAGGCGGCGGCGCGAGCATATCCCCGGCTCGACATCGTGCTCTTCGACCTGCCGGCCGTCGCCGCGCGGGCGGAGATGCGCTTTGCGGCCGCCGGCCTGGGAGCGCGCGCCCGCGCCGTAGGCGGCAGCTTCCGCGGCGGTGCGTTGCCCGAGAGCTGCGACGCCGCGAGCCTGGTGCGGGTTCTCTACGACCACAACGACGACGTGGTGGCCGCGATCCTCGCGCGCGTCCATGCGGCGCTTCCGCCTGGCGGCCGGCTGATCCTCTCCGAGCCGATGTCCGGTGGTACCAGACCGACCCGCTCGGGCGATGCGTATTTCGGCCTCTATACGTTGGCGATGGGGACTGGCCGTCCGCGATCGCCCGACGAGCATTGCCGCCTCCTCACCGAAGCGGGATTTGCGGAAATCCGCGAGCATCCGACACGCCAGCGCTTCGTGACGCAGGTGCTCACTGCCCGCCGCCACTGACCGGCGGAGAAGAAAAATGCGCTGGTGATGTAAGGAAAGATTGACACCTGCGATTGTCAATATAAACTGACAGCAACGAAGGGAGGCACTGATGGACACGCATGCGGTTCTGCTCGAGGCCCCTGGATGCCTGTCGCTCGATGCGCTGCCGCTCGATGCGCCCGGACCGGCCGACGTGGTGGTGCGCATCGTCCATTCCGGCATCTCCACCGGCACCGAGAAGCTGTTCTACACCGGCCAGATGCCGCCGTTCCCGGGCATGGGTTATCCGCTCGTGCCCGGCTACGAGAGCTTTGGCGAGGTGGTCGAGGCCGGGCGCGACACGAGTCTTCGCCCCGGCGCCACCGTCTTCGTTCCGGGCTCTGCCTGCTTCGGGCCGGTGCGCGGGCTGTTCGGCGGCGCCGCACGCACCCTCGTCACCGCCGCCGAGCGCTGCGTTCCGGTCGATGCCGCGCTGGGCGCCGAAGGCGCTCTGCTGGCCCTGGCCGCCACCGCCCGGCACGCCCTCGCCGGGCTAGACCACGACCTGCCCGAGCTGATCGTCGGCCACGGCGTCCTCGGCCGGCTGCTCGCGCGGCTCACCCTTGCGGCAGGCGGGCCGCCGCCGATGGTCTGGGAGCTCGACGCAGGCCGCCGTGCGGGGGCCGAGGGCTACGAGATCTGCCACCCCGACGACGACCCGCGCCGCGACTACCGCAGCATCTTCGACGTCTCGGGCGACGCGGGGCTGCTCGATGCGCTGATCGGCCGGCTGGCGAAAGGCGGCGAGATCGTGCTCGCCGGCTTCTACGCCGACCGGCTCGGCTTCGCCTTCCCGCCCGCGTTCATGAAGGAGGCGCGCTTCCGCGTTGCCGCCGAATGGAACGCCGCCGACATGCTCGCGACCCGCCTGCTCGTCGAAGAGGGCCTGCTCTCTCTCGCGGGCCTCATCACCCATACCCGCCCCGCCGCGGAGGCACCCGAAGCCTACGCCACGGCCTTCTCCGACCCCGCCTGTCTCAAGATGATCCTGGACTGGAGCCACGTCGCATGACCCTCGATTTCAAGATCCCCGAGCTCGACGCCGCCCTGCGCGCCGAAGCCCATGCGCCGCTTGGCGAAATCCCCATCCGCGAGGCGACCAAGGCCACGCAGATCATCGCGATCTACGGCAAGGGCGGGATCGGCAAGTCCTTCACCCTCGCCAATCTCAGCCACATGATGGCCGAGCAGGGCAAGCGCGTGCTGCTGATCGGCTGCGACCCCAAGTCCGACACAACCTCTCTGCTCTTCGGCGGCAAGGCGTGTCCGACGATCATCGAGACCTCCACCCGCAAAAAGCTCGCCGGCGAGGAGGTCGCGGTCGGCGACGTCTGCTTCAAGCGCGGCGGCGTCTTCGCGATGGAGCTGGGCGGGCCCGAGGTCGGCCG
>JBBQRM010000433.1:0-3239 GCA_038214855.1 Rhodobacterales bacterium
TTCGGGACCGCTCTGTTGTTCCTTCAGGCGATCATCGGCATCATGTTGATCGCCAACCGGTGGATACGATACGCCTCCATCCTGATGGTGCTTCTTCACACTGGTGTCGCAATCAAGTTCGGACCGCTTGCCGCGCTGGAATATTCGATCGTTGTCGGGATCGCGTTTTTCCTGTTCCTCAACAATCTCGAAGGGCCCTTACGCGATCGGCTGAAGCCATACTCAGTGAGCGCGCTTCGGATCTGGACGGGTATCTCGCTGGTAGCGCTGGCCGTCGGCGAAAAGCTCGCTCCTTTGGCGCTCGGTCAGGTTTTCGTGGCCCAGTATCAGTGGAACTTCCTACAGGCCCTTGGCTTCGAGGCCTTCTCAGATCGGCTCTTCGTCCTCTCCGCTGGAATGGTTGAAGCGGTCATCGGCATCGTCCTTGTTCTTGGCACAACGACGCGTCTCGCGATTCTCGCCCTCTCGGTCACCATGGCAATCTCGAACGTCGTCTTCATATTTCAGGGCGAGAGCGAAGCGGCGCTCGTGGAATTCATCGGCCACATGCCGATCATCGGCGTGGCGCTTGTGCTGTTGCTGCTCGGCTACGGTCAGCGATTAAAGGTCACAAACCTCTTTCGAGGGTCGCCCGTCGCGGTTGGAGCGAATGATCACCGCGGGGTCGGGCAGATGGGCCACCTTGAAACCAAGAGATCGTGATCGCATCCAGGTACGGGCAACATAAGGAAGGCAGTATCTTGACCGCTTCGTCGCAAAGTAAGGGCGTCGAAGCGAATGTCCGCACACCACTCCAAACAGCCTCGCTGACCGGCGACAAATGGCAGCTTCGTCCGCACTACCGCCATCCGCCCTGTTCCGCTCGAACGGCAGCCTTCCGCTCGAAAGCCAGCTGGAGTCTCCCCTCCCGATGCCAGCTGCGCCGCTCACCCCTCCGGGTCGGGCAGATCGGTCTGGATCAGGCGGTCCGACAGGTGGATGTCGGTCGTCTCCAGCCTTCCGGGCCCGAGATTGGCGAACTTGTGCGGCACTCCTGCGGGAGCGAGGAGGACATCCCCCGCCTCCGCCTCGATCCGCGTGTCGCCGATCGTGTAGCGCACCCGCCCCTCGCGGACGATGAACACCTCGTCGTAGGGATGCATGTGCCAGACCGCCCCGCCGCCCGGCGCGTCGGTGCTGAAGAACAGCACCGTGACGCCGGTGCCCAGATCGCGCCCCTCGACCCTTCCCTTCCACAGCGCCGCGTCACGCGCCCACTCCTCGCGCCGCAGCAGACGGGGGGATCGGTTCGCCATGCTCTCACCTCGGGTCTCACCGCGCCAGATTGCCCCGCCCGCGGCGCCGAGACAAGCCGCACCCGGCCGCCGCACCGGCATTAACTCTCCTTGACATCCGGTAAATTCGGCTCATTTTCCCGAATTAAATCAATGGGAGATTGCACCTTTCACAGTGAAAGGCGCCAGATTTTCACACCCGTTCCCCCGCCCCGCCCCCCGGCTTTCGCTTGCCAAACCCCGGGCGGCGTGGTTGCGTGGGCGGGCCGATCAGCCAGGAGACCCGCCCCATGCCCCGCCCGATCCGTCTCGCCGCCACAGCCCTTGTCCTCGGCCTCGGCGCCTGCACCCAGATCGACGCCGGGCTCGACCGGATCGCAGGCACCCCCGCGCAGGACCCCGGCTCCTGCGGCGCCGGCACCCGCCAGGCCCTCGTCGATCAGCCGGTCAGCGTGCTCGACGCCAGCGCCCTGCCGGAGGGGACCCGCGTCCTCTTCCCCGGCATGTCCGCCACCGAGGATTTCAGCCCCGTCCGGCTCAACATCACCGTCGGCACCTCCGACCGGATCGAGCGCGTCTACTGCGGCTGAGCCTCAGAACCGCCGCCCCCACATGATCAGCGCCGGCGCCAGCCCCAGCGGCCCGAGCAGCGCCAGCGCCACCGGCAGCCCGAAGACGCTCGCCAGCGTCCCGATCAGGGGCGGCCCGATCAGGAACGCCGTGAACGCGATCAGCGCCAGCGTCGCCACGTTGCGCTCCGGCCGCCGCCCCGGCACCACCGCGGCCATCGACATCGCCAGCGGATAGATGTTGGCGCAGCCCACCCCCACCAGTGCGGCCAGCGGCAGCGACAGCCACACCGACGGCGACAGCGCGAAGCCGAGCATGCCCGCCCCCATCACCGCGCCCGAGACCGCGATTACCGGCCGCGGCCCCACCCGGTCCGCCAGCCGGTCCCCCGCGAGCCGCATCATCCCCATCGCCAGCGCGAAGACCGCATAGGTCGCGGCCGTCGCGAACGGGTCCGCCCCGACATGGGTCCGGAGCAGCAGCGCCGACCATTCCATCATCGCCCCCTCGGTCATCAAGGCCGCGATCGGCACCAGGCAGAGCAGGAGCAGCGCCCCCGACGGCCGCGCGTAGCCCGCCTCCGCCACGGGCTCCTCCGGCCCGTCCTCGACCAGCCGCAGCGCGAAGAAGACCGTCGCCGCCGCGAAGACCGGCTGCAGGATCAGCTGCTGCCCCAGAAAGCTCACCCCGGCCTGGGCGAAGACCCCGCCGAGCAGCGCGCCGGTGACCGAGCCGAAGCTCCAGAACGCGTGGCAGCCGGTCATCAGCCGCCGCCCCGCTACCTGCTCCATCAGGCTCGCCTCGGCGTTCATCGCCACCTCGATCACCGCGATCGTGAGCCCGCAGAGAAACAGCGCGAGCCCCAAGAGCGGCGCGTTCGGCGCCAGCGCCGGGCCGATGAAGCTCAAGAGGAACGCCGATCCGCCCCACAGGCACGCGGCCTTCAGCCCCAGCGCCTTGGTGATCCGGCCGACGACGGCAAAGCCCACCATCGTGCCCGCCGGCAGCCCGAACAGGCAGAAGGCCAGCGTGAGCACGTCGAGCCCAAGCGCCGCCTTGACGTCGGGGATGCGCGGGAACCACACCGCCAGCCCCAGCGCGTTCAGCGCGAAGATCATCCGCAGGGCAAGCAGCTGGGCGCGCTGGGAAGGCATCGGGATCCGCCTCGTCCGGGTCCGGCTCTCCTAGAGCATCGACACAAACGGCGGAAGGGGCGTCGGACGCCCGCGCGAAGCGCCGGTAAAAGAGACTCTAGGGCACCTCGAAAAATTGCCGCCTGCTGCTTGCGGTGATAGAATCCATGCGGACCGGTGCGAGGGGTGATGCATGGCACAGATGGGGTTCTTCGATCTCTCGGATCGGTATTCGAGCCTTGATGCGAAGCGGGATCCGCTG
>JBBQRM010000434.1:0-3230 GCA_038214855.1 Rhodobacterales bacterium
GGGCCGCTTGGCGCGGCCTCGCGGGCTGGTGGCTGCGCGCGCTTGCGGCCCTCGTGCTGCTGGTGGCGCTGGCGGGGCCGGTGCTGCGGCAGGAGGATCGCGCGCCGGTCGCCAACATCGCGCTGGTCGTGCTCGACGCGAGCGCCAGCAACCGCATCGACGGGCGCGACGCGCAGGCGGCCGAGGCGCTGGCGGCGATCGAGGCGGAGCTCGATGCGCTGGGCGAGGGGCTCGAGGTGCGGGTGCTGCGGGTGCCGGATGCCGGGGCCGAGGGCACGCAGCTGATGTCCGCGCTCAGCGAGGCGATGGCCGAGCTGCCGGCGGACCGGATCGCCGGCGCCATCGTCGTGACCGACGGGCAGGTGCACGACCCCGAGGCGCTCCAGGCGTTCCCCGGCCCGGTGCAGGTGCTGCTGACCGGGCGCGAGGCGGACTGGGACAGGCGGGTGGTGATCGAGACGGCGCCGGCCTTCGCCATCGTCGACGAGGAGGTGCGGCTCAGCCTGCGCGTCGAGGATCTGGGCGCCGCGCCCGAGACGACCGGCTTCGCGCCGCTGACCATCGCACTCGACGGCGCCGAGCCTTTGAGCTTCGAGGTGCCGCTCAACCGGAGCGTGACCCTGCCGGTGACGCTGACCCGCGGGGGGGCGAACGTGCTGCAGATCGGCACGCCCGAGGTCGCGGGGGAGCTGACGGCGCGCAACAACGAGGCGATCGTCTCGATCAACGGGGTGCGCGACCGGCTCCGCGTGCTGCTGGTCTCGGGCGAGCCCTATCCTGGCGAGCGGACCTGGCGGAACCTGCTGAAGTCCGACAGCGCCGTAGATCTCGTGCATTTCACCATCCTGCGGCCGCCGGAGAAGCAGGATTTCGTCCCCGTGTTCGAGCTGAGCCTGATCGCCTTCCCGACGCAGGAGCTGTTCATGGAGAAGGTCGACGAGTTCGACCTGATCATCTTCGACCGCTACAAGCGCCGGGGCATCCTGCCGAACCCGTATTTCGAGAACATCGCCCGCTACGTCCGCGACGGCGGGGCGCTCCTGATCGCCTCGGGCGCGGATTTCGCGGGGGCCGAGAGCCTGTACCGGTCGCCGCTGCGCGAGGTGCTGCCGGTGGAGCCGACGGCGCGGGTGATCGAGGAGGGGTTCACGCCGCGGCTGAGCGACGTGGGATCGCGGCATCCGGTGACCGCGGGGCTCGAGGACCACGCCTCCCGGCCGCCGGCCGAGGACGGCACGCCCGGCTGGGGCCGGTGGTTCCGGATGGTCGACGTCGAGGCCGCCGAGGGCGCGCAGGTGGTGATGCAGGGCCCCGACGACCGGCCGCTGCTGGTGCTCGACCGCGAGGGGGAGGGGCGGGTGGCGGTGCTCGCCTCGGACCACGCCTGGCTGTGGAGCCGCGGCTTCGAGGGCGGCGGCCCGCAGCTCGAGCTGTTGCGCCGCCTCGCGCACTGGCTGATGCAGGAGCCGGAGCTCGAGGAGGAGGTGCTGACCGGCACCGGCTCGGAGGCGGGCGACGAGATCCGGGTGCTGCGCCGGACGCTGGCCGAGACGGTGCCGCCGCTCGTCGTCACCAGCCCCTCGGGGGAGCAGAGCGAGGCGGTGCTGGCCGAGACGTCACCGGGCCGGTGGGAGGCGCGGATCGAGGCGCCGGAGCACGGGGTCTGGCGGCTCGGCAACGGCGAGCTGTCGGCGGTCGCGGTGGTCGGGCCGGGTTCGGTGCGGGAGTTCGAGGATCCGGTCTCGACCGGCGCGGTGCTGGCGCCGCTGGCGGAGGCGACGCGGGGCAGCGTGCGGCGGCTCGAGGCGGGGGTCCCGGACGTGCGGCTGGTCCGCGAGGGGCGGGTCGCGGAGGGCCGCGGCTGGATCGGGCTCGCGGACCGGCAGGCCTATCTGCTGCGCGACGTCCGGCAGGCGCCGCTGGCACCGGGCTGGCTGGTGCTGCTCCTGGCCGCGGGCCTCGCCTTGGCCGCCTGGCGGCGGGAGGCGCGCTGAGGCGGCAGGGCGTGTCGCACGGTGTCGCACCGTGCGACATGCAGCCTGCCATTGTTCTTATTGGATAAAAGTTCTCGTTTTCATCTTTTGTTCACGCATTTCGTAGAGGCGCGGCAGCGGAGCGTATCTTGTCAGCCGCTGCCGCGCGTGTCAGGCGGGCTTTTTTGCGACGATGAACACGCCCCTGGCCTTGCCCGGCGGTTGCCACAGATGCGCGATCTCGAAGCCTCGGCCAGTCAGGCCGGCCACAAGGTCGTCGGTGCCGAAGAACCGCACCAGCGGCAGCAGACCGACGATTCGGCCGGTCACGGCGATCGGCCTGAACCAGCGCATCGTGTCGCCGAGGCAGGCGGTGCTGGAGACAAAGACGCCATCCGGCCTGAGCGCCCGGTGGACCTTGGCGATCGCCGCGTCGGGGTCGCGCAGCAGATGCAGGATGCTGAGCCCGAGAACGGCGTCGACACTCTCCTCCGCCAGACCCAGCGTGTCGATGGCGGCGCAGCGGAAGGTGACTTTGGCCGTGCCCGCCTCCTCGGCCTTGGCGCGAGCGATCTCGATCATCCTCGGCGAGATGTCGATCGCGGTGATGTGGCGTACGAAGGGCGCGTGAACGAGCGCGGTGGAGCCGGTGCCGCAGCCGAATTCCAGCACTTCCATTTCGGGGCGCAGGTAGTCCTGCGTGATCCGCAGCTTGGTGCGGTAGGTTTGTTCGTCGGCGACGGGCTTTGCCGCGTAGCGTTTGGCGATCCTGTCCCAGAAGCGGGAAGAGGGCGGCGGGGTCGTGGTGTCAATCGTGGTCATGCGGTAATCCTTTGGTGCGTGTTTCAATGGGGCCTTTCTACGCCGCGGCCGGTCTGGTGAGAATTGACTGAATCCGCCTGATAGGTATGCGTATCTGCATGGATTGGCGATCGGTGAAGTTCGACTGGAACCGCGCGCGGGCGTTTCTGGTCACGGCGGAGGAAGGTTCTCTCTCGGCCGCGGCGCGGGCGCTGGGGATGGCGCAGCCGACGCTGGGGCGGCAGGTGAGCGCGCTGGAGGCGGAGCTCGGTGTCGTGCTCTTCGAGCGGATGGGGCGCGGGCTGACGCTGACACCGGGCGGTCTGGAACTGGTCGAGCATGTCCGCAGCATGGGCGAGGCGGCCACGCTTGTGTCACTGACCGCCTCGGGCCAGTCGCAGTCGATCGAGGGCAGCGTCTGCATCACCGCGAGCGAGGTCGCCTCGGCCTTCGTGC
>JBBQRM010000435.1:0-3210 GCA_038214855.1 Rhodobacterales bacterium
GCGGCACCCAGGTCGGCTACTACATGCTGCCGCCGTCCGAGGCGGACGGACCCCGCACCCCGGTCTATGCCGACCCGTGGCACGGGGTGACGGTCGCCATCGTCGCGGCCTGCCGCACCCACGGGGTGCTGCCGGTGGACGGGCCGTTCGGCGACTTCTCCGACGAGGCGGGCTTTCGCGCCCAGGCCGACCGGGTGGCCACCCTCGGCATGGTCGGCAAATGGGCGATCCATCCCAGCCAGGTGGCGCTGGCCAACGAGATCTTCACGCCGGCCGAGGCCAAGGTCGCGGAGGCCCGCGAGATCATCGCCGCGATGAAGGAAGCGGAAGCCAAGGGTCAGGGGGCCGCGGTCTACAAGGGACGGCTGGTCGACATCGCCTCGATCCGCCAGGCCGAGGTCATCGTGCGCCAGGCCGAGATGATCGCCGGCTGACAGGGCTCCGGGTAAGTCCTGCAGAGCCGCGTTGCGCGGACCGGGCAAGCGCGGCCCCGAAGCAATCTCCCCGAGCCCGTATCGCAACACCTGCTCAAAGGGCTGGGCTGGCGCCGGGACCGCGGGATTCGTGAGAAGCCCCGGTCGCGCCGAACCGCCGCGCCCGCTTGCCCGCCGGCGGCGCGGCAGCTACATCCGCGCCGGGAGGTCCGCATGAACAAGCCGCGCAGCATCTTCGAGGACGTGGGCGACACCGCCACTTCTCCCGCCACCACCCCCGCCGCTCGCAGCCGGCAGCCGGCGCGCGGCGCCATCGCCGTCTGGCTCGCGCTGCTCTTCGCCATGGTGGTCGCGATGATCGCGGTCGGCGGCATGACCCGGCTGACCGATTCGGGCCTCTCCATCACCGAATGGCGCCCGGTCACCGGGGCGATCCCGCCGATGGGCGCCGGCGACTGGGAGGCGGAATTCGCCAGGTACCGCGACAGCCCGCAATACGCGCTCGCCAACCGCGGCATGGAGCTCGCGGAGTTCAAGTCGATCTACTGGTGGGAATGGGGCCACCGCCAGCTCGGCCGGGTGATCGGCCTCGTCTGGGGCCTGGGCTTCCTGTGGTTCTGGGCGCGCGGCCGCCTGCCGACCGGCTGGGTGCCGCGCCTCCTCGGGCTGGGCGCGCTCGGCGGGCTGCAAGGCGCCATCGGCTGGTGGATGGTCTCCTCGGGCCTCCAGGGCAGCATGGTCAGCGTCGCCTCGACCCGGCTCGCCGTGCATCTCGGCCTCGCCTTCGCGATCATGGGCCTGATCGCCTGGTACGTGATGTTGCTGCGCCGCCCCGAGGGTGAGTTGTTGCAGGCGCGCCGACAGCGCAACCCGCGGCTGATGCGCTGGGCCGCGGCGCTGATCGTCGTGGCCTTCGCCCAGGTGCTGCTCGGGGCGCTGGTCGCCGGCATCGACGCCGGCCGCAACTACACCGACTGGCCGCTGATGGGGGGCGAGCCGTTCCCCTCCACCGCCTTCAACCTCGAGCCCTGGCGCAGCAATCTCACCCAGAACCCCGGCCTCGTTCAGTTCAACCACCGCTTGCTCGGCTACCTGCTGGCGATCCTCGGTGCGGTGGCGTGGTGGCGCAGCCGCGGCTCGGCGCTCGGCTCGGTGCGCGGCGCCTTCGACGCGATGGCCGCGATGCTGGGACTCCAGGTGGTGCTCGGCATCGTAACCGTGCTCTTGGGCGCGCCGTGGCAGGTGGCGATCCTGCACCAGCTCGGCGCGGTGGCACTCTTCGTGCTGGCGATCCGCACCCGCTTCTCCGCCCTCTATCCCCGCGCCCAGCGCATCGCGCGCGGATCCCGCTAGCGCCGCGCCCAAATCCTTTCCCTGTGGTTAATGGGGTGGCAAATTCTCTGCGAAGACAATCACTTGCCGATTTGCTCAAGCTTGAGCAGCCTTGAGCATCACCGCCCCCAGGCCGGCGCCCGCTTCTCCAGGAACGCCCCGATCCCCTCCGCGGTATCCTCCCTCAGCATGTTCTCGACCATCACCCGCCCGGTCAGGGCATAGGCCTCCTCCAGCCCCAATTCCGCCTGCTCGTAGAACGCCCGCTTGCCGATCGTCACCACCGGCCCGAGCTTGCCCGCCAGCTTCTCCGCCAGCGCCTGCGTCTCGGCCCGCAGCTCCCCCGGCGGCACCACCTGGTTCACCAGCCCCAGCGCACGCGCCTCGCCCGCCTCGACGAACTCCCCCGTCGTCAGCATCTCGAAGGCCCGCTTGCGACCGATATTCCGGGTCAGCGCCACCATCGGCGTCGAGCAGAACAGCCCGATGTTCACCCCGTTCACCCCGAACCGCACCCCTTCCGCCGCAATCGCCAGATCGCAGCTCGCCACCAGCTGACACCCCGCCGCGGTCGCGATCCCCTGAACCTCCGCGATCACCGGCTGCGGCAGCCGGGGAAGCGTCGTCATCAGCCGCGCGCATTGCTCGAACAGCGCCGCGAAAGCCGCGGCCCCCCCGTCCGGCGCCTGCCGCGCCGCCGTCATCTCCCGCAGGTCGTGGCCCGCGCAGAACGCCTTTCCCTCGGCGCGCAGCACGACGACCCGCACGCCCGGATCCGCGCCCACCGCGTCGAGCGCGCCCTGCAGCGCCGCCATCATCGCCCCCGACAGCGCGTTCAGCCGGGTGGGGTCGTTCAGCGTCAGCACCGCCACCGCGCCCTCGTCGCTGCGCGTCAGAATCTCCTGTGTCACCCCGTGCTCCCTTGCGGCTGCGGTCCCGGCGCGGCAGTTTGCCCCCCGACGCGACGGAGGGGAAGGGCCGGATGCAGCTCAAGATGACGGCCCCGGAACTCGCGGCCTATCTCGCGGAGGTCTTCCCGCAGATGCAGGACCGTTTCGAGCTGCTCGAGCTGCATCCCGGCCGGCTGCGCGTGCGCATGCAGGCCCGCGAGGCCGACCTGCGCCCCGGCGGCACCGTCTCCGGCCCCGCGATGTTCGCCCTCGCAGATTGCGCCTACTACATGGCGACCCTCGCGCTGATCGGCCGCGAGCCGCTGACGGTGACCACCAACTGCTGCATCGACTTCATGCGCAAGCCCGCCCCCGGCGCCCTGGTGGCGGAGGCGCGGGTGCTAAAGCTCGGACGGATGCTGTCGGTGGGCGACGTATTGATCTTCGCGGGAGCCGCCGCGGCGCCGGTCGCCCGCGCGAGCCTCACATATGCGATCCCGCCGCGCCCGGGTGCCGCGGGCTGAAGCCGGTGCTGCGCCTGGCCTTCATCCTCG
>JBBQRM010000436.1:0-3205 GCA_038214855.1 Rhodobacterales bacterium
TGGGGCAGCGAGCTGGCGCGCTTCCTCGAAGAGTTCGCGCCCACCCGGGTCGTGGCGTATCTGCCCGATCTCGCGCGGCTCGAATGGCTGCGCTGGCGGGCGCTCAACGCCGCCGGCGCCCGGCCGATGCCCGTCCACGAACTCGCGGCCTGGGCGGCGGCGTCCGCTCAGCCGATGTTCCTGCGGCTGCTCCCCTCGGCCGCGACGCTCACGTCCGTCCACCCGGTGGTGAGCGTCTGGAGGCGGTCGCGGGCCTTGAGGTCCGTGCCGATTGGTGCTTGGGCGCCGCAGTCGGCGCTGGTGGCGCGATCCGGCGCGACAGTCACGACCGTCGAAATCGGCGCTGCAGCGGCCGCCTTCGTCGCCGCGCTGGCCGAGGGGGTGGCGCTCGACGAGGCCCGGCTCGTGGCCCGGGCGACCGAGCCGGACTTCGAGGCGACCCGCGTGCTCGACGGCCTGATCCGGCTCGGCCTCGTAGCCGGAGCCTGCTGAAGCGGAAGGAGCTAGCGGATGCGCCAGCCCAGACTGACCAGACGCGCCGCCATAGTCACCGGCGTCGCCACGCTCGCGGCTGGGCGTGCCGCGGCGGACACCGCGCCGGCGGCCTTGCGGCGCGCCTGGCCCGAGACCGACTTCTCCCGTGCCGCCGTTCCGTTCGACGAGATCCTCTCCGGCAGCGTCCCGCGCGACGGCATCCCCGCGATTACCGCGCCCGCGATGATCCCGGTCGGGCGTGCGGCGGGGCTCGACCCGCGCGAGCCGGTGATGACGCTCGAGATCGACGGTGCGGCGGGCCGGGCCTATCCGATCCGCTATCTCACTTGGCACGAGATCGTGAACGACGACCTCGGGGGGTGGCCCGTCGCGGTGACCTTCTGCCCGCTCTGCAACTCGGGGCTCGTGTTCAACCGGCGCGTCGCCGGCGCGACGCTCGAGTTCGGCGTCTCGGGCCTGCTGCGCCACTCCGACCTGATCATGTACGACCGGCAGACCTTCAGCTGGTGGCAGCAGTTCACCGGCGAGGCGATCGTCGGGCGCATGACCGGAACGCAGCTCGATACCCTCGTCAGCTGGATGGAGTCCTGGGGCGCGTTCCGCGAGCGGAATCCGGACGGCTTCGTCATGGCCGAGCCGGCGGGCGGGCTCCGGCCCTATGGGCGCAACCCCTACATCGGCTACGACAGCGGCCGGCCCTTCCTTTACCGGGCCGAGGACCCGCCGCACGGGATCCACCCGCTCGCCCGGGTCCTACGAGTCGGCGACCGCGCGTGGCCGCTCGATCGGCTGGCCGCGGCGGGCGAGTTGGTCGAGGCGGGGCTTCGGATCACCTGGACCGCAGGCACGGCGTCCGCGCTGGATACCGCGGACATAGCGGCCGGTCGCGACGTCGGTACCCTGCGGGTGCGCGACGCCCGCACCGGCGTCGATGTCGTCCACGAGGTGGTGTTTGCGTTCGCGTTCCACGCCTTCGAGCCCGACGGCGCCTGGATGCTCGGCAGCTGAGGGGGAGACACGCGTGAGGCCCGCCGACACGCTCCTCGACCGCCTCGGCCGCTGGATGGCGCGCCGGCTCACCCGCCCGTCGCCCGGCTTCTTGCCCTACACCCACGCCGACTTCGCGGCGCTGGAGGCGGCGCTGCGCCCGGGCGACGTGGTCCTCGTCGAGGGCGATGGCCGCGTCTCGGCGGCGATCAAGTACCTCACCCAGTCCACCTGGTCGCATGCTGCGCTCTACGTCGGCCGCGCCCTCGACCCGGACGGCCCGGCGACGGTCGTCGAGGTCAATCTCGGCGAGGGTTGCGTCGCCGCGCCGCTCGCCAAGTACGAATGCTTCAACCTGCGCATCTGCCGCGCCGTCGGCCTGACCGAGGCCGAGCGCAAGGCGGTCGTCCGCTTCATGTCCGGCCGGATCGGCGCGCGCTACGACCTGCGCAACATTCTCGATCTCGCCCGCTATTTCCTGCCCGAGCCGCCGGTGCCGCGCCGCTTCCGCCGCAGGATGCTCGCGCTCGGCGCCGGGGACCCGACACGGGCCATCTGTTCGTCGATGATCGCGCAGGCTTTCCAGAGCATCCGCTATCCGATCCTGCCGACCGTCACCCGCGCGGTGCGCACCGGCCGCCGCGCGCGCGCCATGCGGCGCGAGATCCTGCACATCCGGCATCACTCGTTGTTCGCGCCCCGGGACTTCGACCTCTCGCCCTACTTCCAGGTGGTCAAGCCGGCGCTCCGCCGCGGCTTCGACCACAGGCGCCTGGTCTGGGCGGACGAACCTCCTGGTGCCGCCGGCGCGAGGCGGCTCGGACACATCGACGTGAACGGCCGGGCCCCGGCGTTCGGTAACGGGCCGGTCGCGCCAGCGAATTGACCACTCAGAGGGCCGATCGGCCGGAAGGCCTCCGCAGAAGACCGACCAGGGAGACGACAATGCACGCATCCATCAACCTCGGGGCCGCCGCGGCGGCGGTGGGCCTCGCTGCGCTTGCCCTCGGGCAGCCCGCGGCTGCGCAGGACTGCCCGGTCGAGGCGGAGGACGCCTACGCGATGACGGACGAGCAGGTGACCGCGCTTTACGCCTGCATCGAGGCCGCGATGGCCGAGGCCTACGCCCAGGGCGACAACCCGGTGGCCGACGCCTACCGCGGATGGACCGTGACTGGCGTCCGGCCCGGCCCCGATCCGACCCACGGCGACCGGCTGCTGCTTACCTTCGCCAACGAGATCGCGGCGGAGACCTACCTCGCCTTCGCCGAGGAGGGCGTCGAGATGCCGGTCGGCGGCATTCTCGCCAAGGAGAGCATCGCGGTCGCCAATGGCCAGGGCCGCATAGGGCCGCTCTTCATCATGGAAAAGCTCGGCCTCGAGGCCGCGCCCGACACCGGGGGCTGGAGCTACACCGCCGTGCAGCCGGACGGCCAGATGATGAACGTACCGCAGAGCTTCTGCCACGACTGCCACGTGAACTTCGAGGGCCAGGATAGCCTCGCGTACCCAGCCGCCGAGCTGCGCGTCGCCCGGTAGCCGCACCCCCGGCGTGCGCCCGCTCACACGACGCCAGGCGCTCGGCGGCGGCCTCGCCGCTGTCGGCTCTGCAAGCGGTCCCGGCCGACGCCGCGGACCGGACCAGCATGCCGATGCGTGCGGTGCTGCGCTGCGCGCTCGGCGACATGCGGCTGACGCTCATCGACGACGGCAGTTTCGAGAT
>JBBQRM010000437.1:0-3202 GCA_038214855.1 Rhodobacterales bacterium
GGGCGCTCGGGAAACGCCTGGCCGATGGAGCGGCCGACGATCATGCGGATCACGTCGTCGTCGGTGAAGGCATCGACCCTCCCGGTGGCGATGTGCCTTCCGTTGCGCAGCACGGTCAGCGTCTCGCAGAAGTCGCGGACCTCGCGCAGGCGGTGCGAGATGAAGACCACGGTCGTGCCGCGCGCCTTCTCGCGCGCGATGATACCGCCGAGCCAGTCGACGTCGCGCCCCGAGAGGGTGGAGGTGGGCTCGTCGAGGAGCAGGATGCGCGGGCGGCGGAAGAGCGCGCGGGCGATCTCGATCTTCTGCTTCTCGGCGAGGTCGAGATCGCGGATGTCGCAGCGAAGGTCGATGCCGCCGAGGCCGAGCGCGTCGAAATGCGCGGCGACCGCCCTTGCGGCATCTCTCCGGCGGATCAGACCGGTGGGTCCCGCGGGTGCGTAGGGCAGGAGCACGGCGTCGAGAACGGTGAGATCGCCGACCAGCGTCATCTCCTGAAAGGCGGTCTGGATGCTGTGATCGTGCGCCGCGCGCGGGGTCGCGAAAGCGGCGGCCTCGCCGAAGACGGTGAAGCGGCCGGCATCGGGCTGGAGCAGACCGCTCAGCAGCTTGACCAGCGTGCTCTTGCCGGCGCCGTTCTCGCCGAGGAGCGCGTGCACACCGCCTGGGGCTACCTCGAAGGAGACATCGTCGACCGCCACCGTCGCACCGAACGCCTTACGCACCCCCTCGACGGCGAATGCGGCGGTCTCGGCCGGAGCCTGGGCAGGCGAGGGCTGGGGCATTGGGCGAGCCCGTCTCGGAAGGGGGGAGGATTGCGGCGCCGGGCAGCCGGCGGAGGCTGCCCGGGCCGCGCTTGCGTCACATCTCGGGCTGGCCGATCAGCGCCGCCTGGAAGCCCACCTCCGGCGTCTCCTCGGAGAAGATCGACGCGAACCAGCCGGGGTTAGGGACGAGCGACGGCGGGAAGGCGTTGCAGCCCGCGGCCATCTCCTCCCAGGAGCCGGTCTCGCAATACTGGATCGTCTCGTTGGTCACGAGCGGCAGCGGCAGGGTGATCTTCTTCTCCACCTCCGCGCCCTCCAGCGCCTCGACCGCGCGTTTCAGCGCCAGCGCACCGGAATAGGGCGGCGAGGCATAGGAGATGCGCGGGGCGCCGAGCGGGCAGTAGGGGCAGTCGCCGCCCTCGACCTCGGTATCCTGGGGCAGCATCTGGATGCGCCCGCCGTTGGCCCCCTCGCCGGCGCAGGGCAGGAGCTCGCCCGCGGTCTTGCCGGCTTCGAGTTGCATGGCGTTGGCGCTGTAGCAGCCGACCTGCATCCACAGCCCGTCGATGTCGTCCCAGCTGCGGGTGGCGAGAATCTTCGAGAGTTCGGTGCGGGTGACGGCCTGGCTCCACATGCCGACCGCTTCGGCCACGATGTTGATGCCGGGGTGCTCGGCAAACACCGCCTTCGCGGCCTCGGTGCGCAAAGTGTCGACCGAGGTGCCCGGCACGCCGGTCAGCACGAGGATGTCGCCCTCGCCGTTCAGCTGCTCGACCAGCCATTCGGCGGTCACCCTTCCGGCCTCCTCCTGATCGATGGAGATGTTGTAGGCGCAGGGCTCGGTGATCTCGGCGTCGTAGGCGAAGACCAGCACGCCCTTGTCGCAGGCGTTCTTGACCACCGAGTTGAGTGCCGTGGGCGAGATCGGGAAGACGATGATCGCATCGGCCCCCTGCTGGACCATGGCGTTGATCTGCTGGATCTGGCGCTGGGCGTTGGGGCCGGCGACCTGGACCTGGAAGTCGAGCTTGTCGGACATGCTCGGATGTGCGGCCATCGCCTTGATCATGTTGGCGGCCTCGGCCTGCCAGTCGTTGCCGATGTAGCTCATCGACAGGAAGATCTTGTGCTTCTCCTGGGCTGCGGCGGCCTGAGGCAGCAGGCAGGCGAGAAGCCCCGCTGCCGCGAGCGCGGAGCTTCTGACCAATCGGTGAAATCGGGCCATGCGTGTCCTCCCTGGACGAAGATGTGACGATCCGAGGCGCGTTGCAGCGCGCGTTGTTGGCGAGAAGCCGCGGCGATCCGGCTCAAGCCCGTTGACGGTCTCATGGCGTTGATCAAAGATCAAGACGCGAGTTCGCGCGCCGAAGGGCGCGGCGTCATCGGGGCCGGGCGAGATGATTGAGAGAGCCAAGACCCCGGCCGCGGCGATCGCGGCGAGCCCGGCGCCGCGCGAGACGCTGCAGGAGTTCGTGTATCTGAAGGTCAAGGACCTGATCCTGAACGGCGAGCTCGCGCCGGGCAGCACGATCACGATGCAGGCGCTGGCCACGGCCTTCTCCGTCAGCCACATGCCGGTGCGCGAGGCGCTGCACCGCCTGACCGCCGAGCGGGCGCTGACGGTGGTGGCGGGAAGGTCGGTGGGGATCCCTGCGCTGTCGCTGGAGCGGCTTGAGGATCTGCGCCGGGTGCGGCTGGAGGTGGAGGGGCTTGCCGCCGCCTGGGCCGCTGAGGCACGGGACGCGGGCGCGCGGGAGACGCTGCACCGGCTGCACGATGCGCTCGACCTGGCGGTGGCGGAGGGGGATGCGACGGCGTTCCTGCGCGCGAACCGGGCGTTCCACTTCACGATCTATGCCGCGGCGGGCTCGCCGGTACTGCTGTCGGTGATCGAGCCGCTGTGGTTGCAGATCAGCCCGTATTTCAACCTGCTGCATGCGTCGGGGAACTACGTGGAGGCCAACCGGCAGCACCGGGCGCTGATCGAGGCACTGGACCGGGGCGATGGGGCGCAGGCCCGGCGGGCGGTCCAGCAGGACATCGCGGCCTCGGCCGAGGCCCTGCGGCCCATGCTGGAGGCTCGGCGCGAGGAGAGGGGCCTGTAGCGGTGGATGCGGGGCAGCTTCGGGGCGTGATTTGACCGCGCCGCGGTGCACCGGTTAGGGTGAGGGCATGCGAATTCTCGCCCTGATCCTGGTCGCCGCACTGGCCGCTCCCGCGGCGGCGCAGACGGTCTGCCGGACCGACGCGCTGGGCGGGGTCGCCTGCAGCGGCACGCCGCCGGCGCGATGGAAGCCGTTCGAGGTCCAGGGCGGGCTCGAGACGGTGCAGCGGCGCCCGCAGGCGAAGCTGCCGGTGCTGGTGCCGTCCTGGCGCAGCGACGTCTTCGGCGACACGATGCTCAGGCCCGGCGAGGCGCCGGGGCCGGGCGCGCG
>JBBQRM010000438.1:0-3189 GCA_038214855.1 Rhodobacterales bacterium
CCGCGGCCGGCAGGCCCGGCCGCGAACCGCCGGCGCGCAAGCCTGTCGCTGCGGTTCCATCCGGGCCTTTCCCGGCCGCACCCGACCCTCTATCGTCCTGCCGATGGAAGATCGCTCCGACCCCGCCGAACCCGCCGCCCCCGAGCTCGCACGCCTGACCGCGATCATGGCGCGGCTGCGCGACCCCGACCGCGGTTGCCCCTGGGACATCGAGCAGGACTTCGCCTCGATCGCGCCCTTCACGATCGAGGAGGCCTTTGAGGTCGCCGACGCGATCGAGCGCGGCGACATGGACAACCTGCGCGACGAGCTCGGCGACCTGCTGCTCCAGGTCGTCTATCACGCGCAGATGGCCGCCGAGGCCGGCGCCTTCGACCTCGCCGACGTCGCCCGCGGCATCTGCGACAAGATGGTGCGCCGGCACCCACATGTCTTCGGCTCCGAGAGCCGCGACAAGACCGCCGCGGCCCAGACCCGCGACTGGGAGCGGATCAAGGCCGCCGAGCGCGCCGGCGCGGCACGGCCAAGCGCACTCGGGGGCATAGCTCTCGGCCTGCCTGCGCTGACGCGCGCGGTCAAGCTCCAGTCCCGCGCGGCGCGCGTCGGCTTCGACTGGCCGGACGCGGGCGCGGTCACGGCCAAGATCGCCGAGGAGGCGGCCGAGCTCGTCGCCGCCCGCGACGCGGGCCGGCGCGAGGAGATCGCCGAGGAATATGGCGACCTGATGTTCGTGATGGCAAATCTCGCGCGCCATCTCGATCTCGACCCCGAGGCGGCGCTGCGCGCGGCCAACGCCAAATTCACCCGCCGCTTCGCCGCCATCGAGGCGTCCCTCGCCGCGGACGGCCGCACGCCGGTTCAGTCCGACCTCGCCGAAATGGACGCGCTCTGGGACGCGGCCAAGGCCCGCGAACGCGCCGGCGGCTGATCGCCAGTCGTCGCCGCGCGTAAGACACACTTAACGACTGGTTAAAATGCAAACTTTTTCCCAATGATTTCAAGGGCCGGATCCATGTCGCACGGTGCGACACCTACTCCGCCGCCTCCACGTAGCTCTCCAGCGGCGGGCAGGCGCAGACCAGGTTCCGGTCGCCGTAGGCGTTGTCCACCCGGTTGACCGGCGCCCAGTACTTGTCCACCCGGAACGCCCCCGGCGGATAGCACGCCTCCTCCCGGCTGTAGGGTCGGTCCCAGTCGCCGACCAGATCCTCGACCGTATGCGGGGCCCGGGCGAGCGGGTTGTTCGCCCTGTCCATCCGCCCCTCCTCGATCGCGCGGGCCTCCTCGCGGATCGCCCGCATCGCTGTCACGAACCGGTCGAGCTCGGCCTTGGGCTCGCTCTCGGTCGGCTCGACCATCAACGTGCCCGCCACCGGCCAGCTCATCGTCGGCGCGTGGAAGCCGCAATCGATCAGCCTTTTGGCCACGTCGTCCACGCTCACCCCCGCGGCCGCCTTCAGCGGTCGCGTATCGAGGATGCACTCGTGCGCCACCCGCCCCGAGGCGGACTTGTAGAGGATCGGATAGGCGTCCCCCAGCCTTGCCGCCAGGTAGTTCGCGTTCAAAATCGCCACCTTCGTCGCCTGCGTCAGCCCCGCGCCGCCCATCAGCAGGCAATAGGCCCAGGAGATCGGCAGCAGCGACGGCGAGCCCCATTCCGCCGCCGACACGCGGCCGGCACCGCCCGGCTGCCCCGGCAGGAACGCTGCCAGATGCGCCTTCACCCCGATCGGCCCCATTCCCGGCCCACCGCCGCCATGCGGGATGCAGAAGGTCTTGTGCAGGTTCAGGTGGCTCACGTCCGCCCCGAAGTCGCCCGGCCGCGCCAGCCCCACCAGCGCGTTGAGATTGGCCCCGTCGAGATAGACCTGCCCGCCGTGGGCATGGGTGATCTCGCAGACCTCGCGCACCGTCCGCTCGAAGACGCCGTGCGTCGAGGGATAGGTCACCATGCAGGCCGCGAGCCGGTCCGCGTGCGCCGCGGCCTTCGCCCGGAAATCCTCGAGGTCGATGTCGCCGTTGGACGCCGCCTTGACCACCACCACCCGCATACCCGCCATCTGCGCGCTCGCGGGGTTGGTGCCGTGCGCGGAGGTCGGGATCAGGCAGACGTCGCGGGCCGCCTCGCCGCGGCTGCGGTGCCAGGCGCGGATGGTGAGCAGCCCCGCATATTCCCCCTGCGCGCCCGAGTTCGGCTGCATCGACATCGCGTCGTAGCCGGTGATCGCGCACAGCTTCGCCGACAGGTCCTCCACCACCTCCGCGTAGCCCTGCATCTGATCGGCGGGCGCCAGCGGGTGGATCTCGGCGAACTCCGGCCACGACAGCGCCATCATCTCGGCGGTGGCATTGAGCTTCATCGTGCAGGACCCCAGCGGGATCATCGCCCGGTCGAGCGCGAGGTCGCGGTCGGCGAGCCTGCGCATGTAGCGCGTCATCTCCGCCTCGGCCCGGTTCATGTGGAAGATCGGATGCGCGAGGTAGTCGCTGGTCCGCACCAGGTCCTCCGGCAGCCGGAAGCGGTGCTCCCGCCCCTCGTCCGCCATGTCGCCGCCGAAGGCCCGCCAGACGGCCTCCGTATGCTCCCGCCGCGTCCGCTCGTCGAGCGTGATGCCGATCCGGCTCTCGCCCACCGCGCGCAGGTTGATCCCTTCGGCCACCGCGGCCTTCAGGATCACGCCGCGCAGCGCCCCCACCTCCACCGTCACCGTGTCGAAGAAAGCCGTCGGCTCCACCGCGAAGCCCAGCCGCTCCAGCCCCTCGGCGAGCCGCACCGTCTTGCGGTGGATGCGCTCGGCGATGGCGCGCAAACCCTCGGGCCCGTGGAAGACCGCATACATCGAGGCCATCACCGCCAGGAGCGCCTGCGCCGTGCAGACGTTGGACGTGGCCTTCTCGCGGCGGATGTGCTGCTCGCGGGTCTGCAGGCTCAGCCGATAGGCGCGGTTGCCGCGGGCATCGACCGACACGCCCACGATCCGCCCCGGCATGAAGCGCTTCAGCGGGTCCTTCACCGCCATATAGGCCGCATGCGGTCCCCCCGCCCCCAGCGGCACCCCGAAGCGCTGGGTCGAGCCCACGGCGATATCCGCGCCGATCTCGCCCGGAGGCTTCAGCAGCGTCAGCGCCAGCGGATCGGCGGCGACGCAGGCGACTGCACCGGCTCCGTGCAGCGCTTCGATCGGGTCG
>JBBQRM010000439.1:0-3183 GCA_038214855.1 Rhodobacterales bacterium
GGGCAGCGGATAGGTGCCCTCCTGCTCGATCGGGTTCTGGGTGGCGAGCACGTGGAACGGCCGCGGCAGCAGCCGGCGCTGCCCCGCCACCGAGACCTCGTGCTCCTGCATCGCCTGAAGGAGCGCCGATTGCGTGCGCGGGCTCGCGCGATTGATCTCGTCCCCGAGCATCAACTGGCAGAAGATCGGCCCGTCGATGAAGCGGAAGGCGCGGCTGCCGTCGGCGCCGGTCTCCAGAACCTCGGCGCCGAGGATGTCGGCGGGCATCAGATCGGGCGTGAACTGCACCCGGTGGGCGACGAGGCCGAGCACGGTGCCCAATGTCTCGACCAGCCGGGTCTTGGCCAGACCCGGCACCCCGACCAGCAGGCCGTGGCCGCCGCACAGGATCGCGATCAGCGTCTGCTCGACCACACGGTCCTGGCCGATGATGCGCCGTGCGATCATCGCGCGGGCACGGGTCAACCGGTCGCTCAGCGCCTCGATCTCGGGCAGCATGTCATCGGATTCGCTCATCGCGCCGCTCTCCGCCTGGGGCGCACGGCGACCGTTGCCGCACCGCCGGCCTGCCTCTATCATAGGGCGAGATAAGCTGGCAGGCACCCCCGACAATGGTCAAGCGCCTTCACGAAGCGGACAGCGCCGCGCCTTCGGCCGACAGCCTCGCGGCCTCCGCCCGCGGCGCGGCGAAAAAGGGACCGCCGCCCGTGCATCTGTGGGACCCGCCGTTCTGCGGCGATCTCGACATGCGCATCGCCCGCGACGGCACCTGGTTCTACCTCGGCACGCCGATCGGGCGGAAGCCGCTGGTGCGGCTGTTCTCCTCGATCCTCAAGCGCGAGGGCGATGCCTATTTCCTCGTGACCCCGGTCGAGAAGGTCGGCATCACCGTCGAGGACGCGCCCTTCGTCGCAGTCGATTTCGAGGCCGAGGGCGCGAGCGAAAAGCAGCGTCTGACCTTCCAGACCCAGGTGGGCGACCGCGTCGCGGCCGGGCCCGATCACCCGATCCGCGTCGCCCGCAACGCCGAGACGGGCGAGCCCGCCCCCTACGTGCACGTGCGCGCGGGGCTCGAGGCGCTGATCGATCGCAAGAGCTTCTATCGGCTGGTGGATCTCGGTTGCGAGGCGGAGATGTCAGGCGCGCGGCAGTTCGGCGTCTGGTCGGACGGGATATTCTTCCCGTTCATGCCCGCGGCAGACCTCGCCCGGCTGAGCGACAACTAGGGCGGCGTCCGACCTGACCGCACCGGTGCGCAATCCTTTCCATGTGGTTAATGGCACCACAAAATGCCTTTACAATCAACCTCTTGTCGATTTGCTCAACCTTGAGCACCCCCTGAACATCACCGGCTCCGGCCAGATCATCCTGCTCGAAGATCGCTCCAGCGCCGAGCCTCTCCAGGGGCCGGCGCGACCGCCGTGGCACTCCCGGCAACCTCGCTCCCGCGCCGGAGAAGCGACGCCCCGCGCGTGGAGAGGCCGCCGGCCGCGGCATCTGCAGTGAAAAGAGCGCCCTGCGAGCGGCATGTTCCGGCGGAATCACGCCAGATGTTCGCGGAACGCCGCGATCACCCTCTCATAAGTTGCACGCTTGAAGGGGACGATACAGCCGAGCAGCTCGTCGGGCGTCATCCAGCGCCAGGCGTCGAACTCGGGATGCGCCATGCCGAGGTCGATCTGCCGGTCCTCACCGAGGAAGCGGAGCAGGAGCCACCGCTGCGACTGGCCGCGGAAGCGCCCCTTCCAGAGCCTGGGCACGAGGGTCGGCGGCAGGTCGTAGGTCAGCGGCTCCGGCGCCTCGGCCAGCACCTCGACCGCATCCGCCGGAATGCCGGTCTCCTCGGTGAGCTCGCGCAGCCCGGCGGTGCGGGCATCCTCGCCCGCGTCGATGCCGCCCTGCGGCATCTGCCAGGCGTCGGGGGTGTCGATCCGGCGGCCGGCGAAGACCAGCCCCTCGCGGTTCACGAGCACGACGCCCACGCAGGGCCGGTAGGGCAGAGCCGCGATCTCGGCCTCTGTCATGCCGCCAAGCGCCGGCTCAGGGCTTGCCGTTCAGAAAAGACATGCCGCGCAGGATGTCGATCGCGTAGGACATCTGGTAATCCTCCGCGCGCAGCCGCGTCGTCTCCTCGCGCGCGGCGCGCTCCTCCTCGAGCGTTTTCTTCTCGTCGGGGGTGAGCGAATCGTTCTCCAGCGAGCCACGCAGATCCGCTTCGGAGCGGCTGAACGGCGTCTCTGCCTCGGCCTGCGGCTCGCCTTCCTCCTCCTCGGGCGGGCGCTGCTCGATGATGATGTCGGGGGCCACGCCGAGCGCCTGGATCGAGCGGCCCGAGGGCGTGTAGTAGCGCGCCGTCGTCAGCCGCATAGCACCCCCGCCCTGGACCGGCATGATGGTCTGGACCGAGCCCTTGCCGAAGCTCTGGGTGCCGACGACGATCGCGCGCTTGTGGTCCTGGAGCGCACCCGCGACGATCTCCGAGGCGCTGGCCGAGCCGCCGTTGATCACCACGACCACCGGCTTGCCCTCGGCCAGATCGCCGGGCGTCGCGTTGTAGCGCTCGCTGTCGGCTTCATCGCGGCCGCGGGTCGAGACGATCTCGCCCGAATCGAGGAAGGCGTCCACGACATCGATCGCCTGGTTGAGCAACCCGCCAGGATTGTTGCGCAGGTCGATCACGAAGCCCGAGACCTTGTCGATGCCGCCCGCGGCCTCGACCTGCTCCTTGAGCTGCTCCTCGAGGTTGGGGAAGGTCTGCTCGTTGAAGGTCGTAAGCCGGAGCACCACCGCATCCTCCTCGAGGCGCGAACGCACCGCGACCGTGGTGATCATCTCGCGAGTTAGCGTCACGTCGAAGGGTTCGACCGTCTCTTCGCGCAGCACGGTGATAGTGATCTCCGAGCCGACCGGGCCGCGCATCAGATCCACGGCCTCGTTGAGCGTGAGCCCCAGCACCGGCTCGCCGTCGACATGGGTGATCAGGTCTCCCGGTTCGATGTCGGCGCGGTCCGCGGGCGTGCCCTCGATGGGGGCCACGACCTTCACGAAGCCGTTCTCCTGGGTGACCTCGATCCCGAGACCGCCGAACTCGCCCTTGGTCTGAACCTGCATGTCGTCGAACTCTTCGGGCGGCAGGTAGCTCGAATGCGGATCGAGCGAGGACAGCATGCCGTTGATCGCGCT
>JBBQRM010000440.1:0-3180 GCA_038214855.1 Rhodobacterales bacterium
ACCCAGGGCATGGTCACACACGAGACCTACGCCACCCGCGACGCGTCCGGCCGCACCGTCTGGCACACGCCCGAGGAGGTCGTGCGCGACGGCGCCGCGCCTCATCTCGCCGACGGCACGCCGGTCGAGGTCGGCCCCCAGGTCAAGATGTCGAAATCCAAGAAGAACGTCATCGCGCCCGAGGACATCATCGCCCGCTTCGGCGCCGACACCGCGCGCTGGTTCGTGATGTCCGACAGCCCGCCCGAGCGCGACGTCGAATGGACCGACGCCGGGGCCGAGGCGACGTCGAAGCACCTCGCCCGCGTCTGGCGACTGGCCGGCGAGATCGTGGCCGATCCCGCTGTCGCGGGCGAGGCGGCGCTTCCCCTGCTCAGGGCCACGCACCGCGCCATCCGCGACGTGACCGAGGCCATCGAGGGCTTCGCCTTCAACAAGGCGATCGCGCATCTCTACGCCTTCACCGCGACGCTCGCCCGCTCGAAGGCCGACGCCGGCGCCCGCGCGGCGGCGATGCGGACGATGGCGCAGCTGATGCAGCCGATGACCCCGCATCTGGCCGAGGAGATCTGGGCGATGCTGGGCGGCGAGGGGCTGGTTTCGACCGCACCCTGGCCCGAGGCGGACCCCGCCCTGCTCGCCGAGGCGATGCTGACGCTGCCGGTGCAGGTGAACGGCAAGCGCCGCGCCGAGATCGCCGTGCCCGCGGGCAGCGGTGCCGCCGAGGTCGAGGCGCTGGTGCTGGCGGACGCCGCGGTCCAGCGGCTGCTGAACGGTACCGCACCGCGCAAGCTGATCGTCGTGCCGGACCGCATCGTCAACCTGGTGCTGTGATGGATTGCCGGCGCCGGCTGGTGACGGGCGGGCTCCTCCTCGGCGCAGCACTCAGCGCCGGCTGCGGCTTCCGCCCGCTCTACGGCGAGGGCAGCCCGGCCGCGGCGCTGCGCGGTGAGGTCGAGGTCGCGGTCATCGAGGGCCAGGCGGGCTTTGCCCTGCGCGAGCGGCTGGTCGAGCGGCTGGGCGCGGCCGAGACACCCCGCTTCCGGCTCGAGGTGGTGCTCGACTTCGACGAGGAGGGCGTGGCGATCACGCAGGAGAACGTCACCACGCGCTTCGACGTGCTCGGCACCGCCGCCTGGCGCCTGGTGCCGCTCGACGGCGCGGACGCCCCCGTCACCGGCACCCAGACCGCGCTGACCGGCTACAGCGCGCCGGCCTCGCGCACCGCCTCGGCCTTCGCGGCTCTCGCGGCCGCGCGCGACGCGCAGATGCGGCTCGCGCGCACGCTCGCCGATCAGATTGCGCGCAGGCTCGCACTTGGCGCCGAGGAGCGGGGCGCGTGAAGCTCTCGGGGCGCGACGCGCAGCGCTATCTCGCGGCGCCGGACGCGGGCAGCGCCGGGATGCTGCTCTACGGTGCCGATCCGATGCGCGTGGCGCTCCGGCGCGCCGATGCCGTGGCGGCGCTGATCGGGCCGAACGGCCCGGCGGAGATGCGGCTGACCCGGGTCGCCCCCGCCGACCTGCGCCGCGGCCCGGCGGCGCTGACCGACGCGCTGAAGGCGGTGGGCTTCTTCCCCGGTCCCCGTTCGGTGCTGGTCGAGGAGGCCACCGACGCGCAGGCCTCAGCGATCAGGGCCGCCCTCGCGGACTGGCGGGAGGGCGACGCGCGGATGGTGGTGACGGCCGCGGCACTCGGCGCCGGCAGCGCGCTGCGCAAGGCCTTCGAGGGCGCGCGCAACGCCGCTTCGATCGGCATCTATGCCGATCCGCCGGGCCGCGGCGAGATCGCGGCGGCGCTGGACAAGGCCGGGATGCAGGCGCCGGCGCCCGCGGCGATGGAGGCGCTCGAGGCGCTGGGCCGCAGCCTCGACGCCGGCGATTTCGCGCAATTCGTGACCAAGCTCGGGCTCTACATGCACGGCGACGCGACCCCCGTGAGCGTCGAGGACATCGCGGCCTGCGCGCCGCTCGACACCGAGGGCGACGTCGATGCCGTGCTCAACCTCGCGGCCGAAGGCGAGGCCGCGCGCCTGCCGGCGGAGATGCGCGCGCTCGGCGGTCGCGGCACCGGCACGCCCACTTCGGTCGTGATCGCGGCGGCGCGCCATTTCCGCACGCTCCACGCCGCCGCCTGCGCAGGCGACAGCGCCGATGCGGCCCTCGCCCGCGCGCGGCCGCCGGTCTTCGGGCCGCGGCGCACGCGCATGGCCGCACAGGCCCGCGCGCTGGGGCCGGCGCGGCTGGAACGCGCGCTCGGCTGGATCATGGACACCGACCTCGCGCTGCGCTCGAGCCGCCCGGGCCCGCAGATGGCGCAGGTCGAACGGCTGCTGGTGCGCATCGCGATGCTGCGCGGCTGAGGGAGGGGCGATGCTGAAGGTCGTGGGATCTGTGCGCTCGCGCGCGCTCCGGGTGATCTGGGCGCTCGAGGAGCTGGGGCTCGACTATGAACTCATCGACGCCGCGCCGCGCTCGGAAGCGGCGCTTCGCTACAACCCCGACGGCAAGATCCCCTGCCTCGTCGTCGCCGAGGCAGGCGCGGAGACGGTGGTGACGGATTCGGTCGCCATCGTGCAGTATCTCGCCGACGCCCACGGAGCGATCACCCATCCCGCCGGCACGCTCGCCCGCGCGCAGCAGGATGCGATGACGCAATTCGCCTGCGACGAGCTCGACGGGCCGCTGTGGCTCGCGGCCAGGCATAGCTTCGTGCTGCCCGAGGCTAACCGCGTGCCGGCGATCAAGCCCGCCGCGCGCGCCGAGTTCGCCCGCGCGATAGGTACGCTCGAGACCCGGCTCGGCGCGCGGGAGTTCGTAACCGGCGGGACCTTCACCGTCCCCGACCTGATCATCGGCCATTGCGCCGGCTGGGCGGTCGCCGCGAAGTTCGACCTGCCCGCAGGCACGGTCGGCGACTACGTCGCCCGTCTCCGCGCCCGGCCGGCGCTCGCCCGCGCGATGGCGGCCGGCGCGCGCGGCTGATGCAGGTTCCGGCTGGTTCCTGCGGGACCGCGTTGCCCGGACCGGATGAGCGAGGCTCCTGTGGAGCCTCGCCCGGTCCGTCGCCCGGAGCCATCGGCGCAGGGCGAGGGGGGTGCAGCCTGGACCGACGCGCGCAATCGGGCCGCGCCTGACTGGGGCGGGCGCGGTAACGCGCCTGCGTCACGCCGAAGGCGTG
>JBBQRM010000441.1:0-3168 GCA_038214855.1 Rhodobacterales bacterium
AGCGCGGCTGGTCGCCGCCCGAGTTCGCGGCCTTCGTCTCGTCGGTGATCGAGTCGGGCGTCGAGCCGTCGCGGATGCCGTCGATCCGCGCGCGGCTGACCGAGCTGGGCCTGCCGCCCTACGACGCGCTGTCGCCAGCGCTGATGGATGTGCTCGCCACGCATGCCGCGAAGCAGAACCAGAGCCAAGCCGTGCCCGCCTGAGCTACGCCTCGGCGCGCGGTTTCTCCTCGGCGATCTCCTGGCGGACCTGGCCGTAGGCGAGCATCGAGAAGATGACGGTACCGCCGACGACGTTGCCGGCGAGAACCGGGCCGAGAAAGACGGTGAGCGCGGTCAAAAGGTCGATCTGGCCGGTGAGCAGCAGGAAGCCGATCTCGGTCGATCCTGCGACGACATGGGTGAATTCGCCGACCGCGATCAGGTAGGTGAAGAGCACGATGATCCACACCGCCGCCGCCCCGGCGGAGGGCAGCATCCAGACGATCGCCGCGATCAGGATGCCGGCGGGGATGCCGCGCATGAACATCCCGAAGGCGGTGTCGTCGATCATGTGCAGGCTGATCTCGCCCATCGCCGCCAGCAGTTCGGGCGAAAAGACCGGCGAGAAGACCATGAAGGCCGCCGCGATCAGCGTGCCCACGAGGTTCGCCGCGAAGACGATGCTCCACAGCCGCATGATGGCGCCCAGGATCCGCCACGACGGCCGATGCGTGAAGGGGATCACCGTGGTGATGGTGTTCTCGGTGAAGAGCTGCAGCCGCCCGACGATGGTCAGCAGGAAGCCGGTCGTATAGCCGAGGCTCTCGACCAGCGGCCGCCATGGCGTGTCGGGCAGATGCACCCGCAGGATCGCCATCGACAGGATCGAGAAGCTGATCATCAGCCCGGCGGCGACCCCCGACCAGATCAGCGAGGTCTTGGGCCGGTCTAGCTCCTCCAGCCCGTCGCGGCGGACGATCTCGTAGACGACGCGCGCGGCCAGCCGGTGAGACTCGACGACGTCCTGCTCTTCCTGCGGCTCGAGTGGCTCTTCGGGTTCGTCCAGGGACATGCGCGGCTTCCTTTCCCGAGAGCTGCAAGCGCATGCCCGGTTACGAGATGGCGCGCGACAGAGGCCGCCGCGCGCCGCAGCGCCGGAATATGAAGGGCGCGGCGACGGCGGGTCAAGGGCACCGGCGCGGGGCTTGGTACTGGACCCCGGCGCCGCAAGGGCATAGATGCGAAGGGAACCCCGCTGCAGGATCGGACAGACACCTTGGCTACGGACCGCTTCGAGGACATCGCGCAGGATTTCGCGCTCCTGGACGACTGGGAGGACCGGTATCGCTATGTGATCGACCTCGGGCGCAGCATGCCGCCGCTCGACGAGGCGCTCCGCGTACCAGCGACCAAGGTAGACGGCTGCGCGAGCCAGGTCTGGATCGTGCCCAGGATCGAGGGCGAGGGCGCGGATGCGCGCTTCGACTTCGCCGGCGACAGCGATGCGATGATCGTGCGCGGGCTGATCGCGGTGCTGCACGCGCTCTACGCCGGGCTCGACGCGCGCGCGGTGATGGAGGTGGATGCGGGCGCCGAGATGGGGCGTCTGGGCCTCGACCAGCACCTGTCCTCGCAGCGCTCGAACGGGCTGAGAGCCATGCTGGGGCGCATTCGGGCGCTGGCGAGTACCACGCTGCAACAGGCCTGAGAGGAGAGCCCATGCCCACATCGCTCGAGAGCCTGCTCGGGACGCGCGACTGGCTTCTGGCCGACGGCGCCACGGGAACCAACCTGTTCAACATGGGGCTCGAGGCGGGCGAGGCGCCGGAGCTGTGGAACGAGACCGAGCCCGCGAAGATCCGCGCGCTCTACGACGGCGCGGTCGGGGCGGGCAGCGACCTGTTCCTCACCAACACCTTCGGCGGCAACACCGCCCGGCTCAAGCTGCACGAGGCCGAAGGCCGGGTGCACGCGCTCAATCGAATTGCCGCCGAGATCGCCCGCGAGGCCGCCGACGCCGCCGGCCGCCCGGTCGTCGTCGCAGGCTCGATGGGTCCGACCGGCGAGATCATGGCGCCGCTCGGGGCGCTCACCATCGAGAGCGCGGCCGAGATGTTCGAGGAACAGGCGCGCGGGCTGCTCGAAGGCGGCGCCGACGTGCTGTGGGTCGAGACGATCTCGGCGCCAGATGAGTACCGCGCCGCGGCCATCGGCATCGCGCGCGCCGGCGCGCCCTGGTGCGGGACGATGAGCTTCGACACCGCAGGGCGCACGATGATGGGCCTCACCTCCGCCGACATGGTGGCGCTGGTCGATGGGCTCGAAAGCCCGCCGCTCGCCTTCGGCGCCAATTGCGGAGTCGGTGCCTCCGATCTGCTGCGCACGGTGCTGGGCTTTGCGGCGCAGAGCCCGCGCCTGCCGGTCATCGCCAAGGGCAATGCCGGGATCCCGAAGTTCATCGAAGGCCACATCCACTACAACGGCACCCCGGAGCTGATGGCCGATTACGCGGTGATGGCGCGCGACTGCGGTGCGACGATCATCGGCGGCTGCTGCGGCACCGCGCCTGAGCACCTGCGGGCGATGCGCGAGGCGCTCGAGACGCGACCCCGCGGCCCCGCACCCGATCTCGAAACCATCGCTGCGCGGCTTGGCGGCTATTCTTCCGCTTCCGACGGCCTCGGCGCCGCCGCACCCGCGCGCGAACGCCGCCGCAGGCGCGGATGACCGCCGTCCGGCGACCTGTCTCCACCGCCCGTCGCTCCGGCAAAATCCTAACGAAATCTAAAAACGCGCTCTTTTCGCCAATGATTTCAATTGGCGGAGTCATGTTGCACGGTGCAACACCCGAAGTTGCACGGTCGGCCCTCGCGAAACCGCACCCGCCCGTCCTGAAAGACCCGGCCAACGCCCCGGCCTTCTTCCTGGCAAGAGTACCGCCCGCCGGAGGCGAAATTTGGCGCGGCCCCGCCCTAGAAGAGCCGCATCTGCCGCGCGTCCCCCGAGGGCGGCCGAAACAGGTCGCACCTCAGCGGCGGCAGCTCGCGCGCGAGCCCCAGCCGCGCCGAGGCGGCGGCGAAGCGGCGCGCGATCAGCGCCGCATGCACCCCCTCGCCGCGCATCCGCTTGCCCCAGGCCGGGTCGTAGTCGCGCCCGCCGTGCAGCTCGCGCACCCGCGCCATCACCT
>JBBQRM010000442.1:0-3135 GCA_038214855.1 Rhodobacterales bacterium
CTATGCCAAGCGCTGGGCCGCGAAAGAGGCCTGTTCCAAGGCCTTGGGCACCGGCCTTCGCATGGGCATAGCCTGGCGCGACATGGGGGTGGTGAACCTGCGCGGTGGCCAGCCGACGCTGGTCCTGACCGGCTGGGCCGAGCGCCGGCTCCAGGCCCTGACCCCGCCGGGCCATCTCGCGGTGACCCATCTCACCCTCACCGACGACCACCCCTGGGCCCAGGCCTTCGTGGTGATCGAGGCACTTCCCCCCTCGCCTTGACAGGTGCCGGGCGAGCCGCCACAAGGCGCGATCCGAAGGCGGTGGGGCGGGTGCGGTGGCTGCGAAGAGCAAGAGCAAGGGCGGCCTCCTAGAGCTGGTCAAGACCGTCGTCTACGCGCTCCTGCTCGCGGCGCTGATCCGCACGCTGCTGTTCCAGCCCTTCTGGATCCCCTCGGGCTCGATGAAGCCGACGCTGCTGATCGGCGACTTCCTGTTCGTGAACAAGTTCGCCTACGGCTATTCGCGGCATTCCTGCCCGTTCTCCATCTGCCCCTTTTCGGGGCGCATCCTCGCGAGCCAGCCCGAGCGCGGCGACGTCGTCGTCTTCAAGCACCCCACCAACGGCACCGACTACATCAAGCGCCTGATCGGTCTGCCCGGCGACACGGTGCAGATGCAGGACGGCCTGCTCTACGTGAACGGCCAGATGCTGCCGCAGGAGCCGGCCGGCGTCTTCCCGGAAGTGAACGCCCCCCAGGGGCCGATGCGCGGCCTGCCGCGCTGCGCCAACCGCCCCGTCGAGATCGGCGGCGAGTGCCTGAAGGCCGAGGCGATCGAGACGCTGCCCGGTGGCAAGCGCCATCCCGTGCTCGACATCGACCAGGGCTTCGGCGACACCACCCCCGTCTTCACCGTGCCCGAAGGCGAGTATTTCTTCATGGGCGACAATCGCGACAATTCCATGGACTCGCGCTTTCCGCGCAGCGCCGGCGGCGTCGGCTTCGTGCCCTTCGAGAACCTCGTCGGCCGTGCCGACCGGGTGATCTTCTCCTCGGCCGGCGCCTCTATGCTCGCCTTCTGGACATGGCGGCCCGACCGGTTCTTCGAGCCCGTCGAGTGAAGCTCGGCCAGACGCTCGCCGCCGCGGCGGGTCGGATCGGCCACGAGTTCGCCCGGCCCGAGCTGCTGATCGAGGCGCTCACCCACCCGTCGATGAGCGGCGGCGCGCACAACCAGCGGCTCGAGTTTCTCGGCGACCGGGTGCTGGGTCTGGTGATCGCCGAGGCGCTGCTCGCGCAGGATGTGCAGGCGACGGAGGGGCAGCTCGCACCCCGGCTCAACGCGCTGGTGCGCAAGGAGACCTGCGCCGAGGTGGCGAGCGAGCTCGACCTCGGCGCCGGGCTGCGCATGGGCCGCTCGGAGATGCTGTCCGGCGGCCGGCGCAAGCAGGCGCTGCTCGCCGATGCAACGGAGGCGGTGATTGCTGCGGTCTATCTCGACGGCGGGTTCGAGGCCGCGCGTGCCATGATCCTGCGGCACTGGGGCGCGCGGATCGCCGCGGCCCGCGGTCAGGCGCCCGACGCCAAGACTGCGCTCCAGGAATGGGCGCAGGGCCGTGGCCAGCCGCCGCCGTCCTACATCGACAACGCCCGCGAGGGCCCCGACCACGCGCCGCGCTTCCGCGTCGAGGTCCGGCTGGAGGACGGGCGCAGCGCGTCGGGCGAGGCGCCTTCCAAGCGCGGGGCCCAGCAGCGCGCCGCTGCGGCGATGCTGGCGCGGCTCGAGGCCGAGGCATGACCGGGACCCGCTGCGGATTGGTGGCGCTGATCGGCGAGCCCAACGCCGGCAAGTCCACGCTCCTGAACCGGATGGTCGGCGCGCATGTCGCCATCGTCACCCACAAGGTCCAGACCACCCGCACCCGCATCCGCGGCATTGCCGTCGAGGGAGCAGCACAGCTCGTCTTCGTCGACACCCCCGGCCTCTTCCGCCCCCGCCGCAGGCTCGACCGCGCGATGGTCGAGGCCGCATGGGGCGCCGCCGCCGACGCCGATGCCGTCGTGCTGATGATCGAGGCGCACCGTGGGCTGACCGAAGGCGTGCGCGCCATCCTCGAGGCGCTCGACGCGCGGGCGGGCGGCCGCAGGCTCGCGCTCGCGATCAACAAGATCGACCGGGTGCCGTCCGAGCGCCTGCTCGGGCTCGCGGCCGAGATGAACGCGGCCCGTAACTTCGCCGCCACCTTCATGATCTCCGCCGAGCGCGGCCACGGCACCGACGACCTCAGGCGCTGGCTCGCGGCCGAGGTGCCGGAGGGCCCCTGGCTCTATCCCGAGGACCAGATCGCCGACATGGAGCTGCGCACGATCGCCGCCGAAATGACGCGCGAGAAGCTGACCCTGCGTCTTCACCAGGAACTGCCCTACGAGCTGACCGTCGAGACCGAAGCCTGGGAGGAGCGCCGCGACGGCTCGGTCCGAATCGACCAGATCGTCTATGTCGCGCGCGACGGCCACAAGGGCATCGCGCTCGGGCCGAAGGGCGAGACGATTAAGGCCGTGGGCCAGGCCGCGCGCGCCGAGATCCGCGGCTTCCTCGGGCGCGAGGTGCATCTGTTCCTCACCGTCAAGGTCCGCCCGAACTGGATGAGCGAGGCCGAGCGCTACACGCAGATGGGCCTCGATTTCTCCGACGGCGACGGCTGAGGTGCTGCCGCGGCTCACGGCCGACTTCTGGGTGCGCGCCTATCTCGCGCGGCTCAGGCTCGCCGACATCCCCGCCTTCGTCACCGCGCGCGGGGATGCGACCGCCGGTGCCGTGATCGTCAAGCTCAACCTGCTCGACGGACAGGCCCGCGCCTTTTCCCGCAGCTTCGATATCGACGGGGCCCGCGTCTGGGCCCCGCTCGCCGAAGGGGAGGAGGCCGAGGTCGATGCCGCCCTCGCCCGCCAGCGGCGCTACGATACCGACCTCTGGGTGATCGAGGTCGAGGACCGCGCGGGTCGCCACCTGCTCGACCAGCCGGGGCTCGCGGACTAGGCTCGCGCCCATGGATTGGCGCGACGAGGGCTTCCTGATCTCTGCCCGGCGACACGGTGAGAGCGCCGCGATCGTCGAGCTCTTCACCGCCTTGCACGGGCGGCACGCGGGCG
>JBBQRM010000443.1:0-3129 GCA_038214855.1 Rhodobacterales bacterium
GTTCACGGCAACGCGCTGCATCCCGCTAGCCTGGGATCGACCGACAGCTTCCTCGAGGCCTCGGTCCTCGATCTCTTCGATCCAAACCGCCCGCGCGCACCCCGCCGCGGCACCGGCCCTGCGACTTGGCTCGGCTTCGAGAGCGAGATGGCGGCACTTCTCGGCGGCGACGGCGCGGGGTTCCGGCTCCTGACCGGTCCGGTCGCCTCGCCGACGCTCGCGCGGCAGATCGCGGAGCTGAGCGCGCGCTTTCCCGGAATGCGCTGGCACGCCTGCCCCGCCGTGGGCGATCCGCTGCGCCAGCGGATGGGCGATGCGCCCGAGACGGAGCTGCGCGTCGTGCCGGAGTTCACGCGCACGGATGTGATCCTGAGCCTCGGCTGCGACTTCCTCGGCCCCGGCCCCGCGCAGATCGCGATGGCGCGCGCCTTTAGCGCGGCGCGCCACGACCGAAGGGCGCGCTTCCGCCTCCACGCCGTCGAGGCCGCGCCGAGCCTGACGGGAGCCGCCGCCGATCACAGGACGCCCGCGCGCCCGCGCGAGGTCGCAGCGATCCTCGACTGGCTGGCGATCCGCCTGGACGGAGATGCACCGGCGCTGCCTCCGGCTCTCGCGGCGCCGCTCGAGGCGGCCCTCGCGGATCTGCGCGCCGCACCCGGCCGGGGGCTCGTCCTCGTCGATCCGGCGCTGCCGCCCTCGGTAGCGCGGCGGGCCGCCGCGGTGAACGCGCGGCTCGGCGCCCCGCTCGACTACCGCGCGCCGGCCGACCGCTGGCCGACCGCTGGCCGGGTCTCGCCCCGGCGAGCCCCGAGGCGCTGATCGCAGAGCTCGAGGCGGGCGAGGTGACGGCGCTGGTGGTGCTCGACGCCGATCCGGTCCTGACGCTGCCCGGCACGCTGGGCTTCGCGCCGGCGCTCGCGAAGGCCGGATGGAGCGCCTATGCCGGCGTCGGATTCAACGAGACCGCGGCGCGCTGCCGCTGGCGGCTGCCGCTCAACCACCCGCTCGAGGACTGGTCGGACCTGCGCGGCGCCGAGGGTACGACGGGCCTCGTCCAGCCGCTGATCGCGCCGCTCCACGACACTCGCTCGCGCCACGAGCTGATGGCGATCCTCGCAGGCGAGGCCGGCGCGTCGGCCTACGACATCCTGCGCGCGACCTGGGCCGGAACGGTGGCGCCGGATGCGTTCGAGGAATTCTGGCTGCGCGCGCTGCACGACGGCGTCGTGCCCGGCACCCCGCCGGAAGACGCGGCACCTCCGGCCCCCGCTCCCGTATCCGACGCCGTCGCGGCGGCGGGATACGAGCTGGTGCTGCGCCCCTCGCCGACGCTCTGGATCGGCGAGACCGCGACCAACGCCTGGCTCCAGGAGACGCCCGAGCCATTCACCAAGCAGGTCTGGGGCAATGCGCTGTGGATGGCGCCCGAGGACGCCGCGGCGCAGGGACTCGCCGACGGCGACCTGGCGGAGGTCCGCTCGCCTTCGGCGTCGTGACCGCGCCGGTGCTCGCGGTGCCGGGGCAGGCGCCCGGCACGCTGGCGATGATGCTGGGCTACGGGCGCGCCCATGCCGGCCCCATCGGCAGCGGCCTCGGCACCGATCCGAACCCTCTGCGCCCGCCGGACGGCGCGCTGATCGTCCCGGGCGTCGTCGTGACGCCCCTGGGCGGCTCCGTCGAGATCCGCCGCACCCAGCGGCACTTCCAGGAGGAGGGCCGCGAGATCGTGAGGTCGGTCGCGCCCCCGAGCCTCGAGATCGAGAAGTCCGAAGAGGCGCCGCAAGCGAGCTTCTACCCACCCTGGAGCTATGAGGGCCACGCCTGGGGCATGGTGATCGACCTCGACGCCTGCATCGGCTGCAACGCCTGCATTACCGCCTGCCAGGCCGAGAACAACATCCCCGTCGTTGGCCCCGAGGAGGTGTCGCGCGGCCGGATCATGCACTGGATGCGCGTCGATGCCTACCGCCAGGAGGGCGGCGGCACCGCCTTTCAGCCGGTGCCATGCATGCATTGCGAGCAGGCGCCCTGCGAGCCGGTCTGCCCGGTGGCGGCCTCGGTCCACGACAGCGAGGGGCTGAACGTCCAGGTCTACAACCGCTGCGTCGGCACGCGGTTCTGCCAGGCGAACTGCCCCTACAAGGTGCGGCGGTTCAACTTCTTCGGCTATGCCGACGGCGAGGAATACGCGACCCAGGCCTCGCCGTTCCTCGACGCGCTAATGAACCCCGACGTCACGGTGCGCTCGCGCGGGGTGATGGAGAAATGCACCTACTGCGTCCAGCGCATCAGCCGCGCCCGGCGCGAGGCCGAGGCGCAGGAGCGCGAGATCGCCGACGGCGAGGTCGTCACCGCCTGCCAGTCCGCCTGTCCTGCGCGGGCCATCGCCTTCGGCGACCTCAACCGCCCCGACGCCGAGGTGGTCGCGGCCAAGCACGACCCGCGGCACTACGTACTGCTGGGCGAGCTCGGCACCCGGCCGCGCACCAGCTATCTCGCCCGCGTCGATGCCGGCAAGGCCGGGACATGAGCGCGGCCGAGGCCCGCTACCTGCCGCTCGGCCTTAGCTATGCCGAGGTCACCGCCTCGGTGGCCGACCCGGTGCTCGAGCGCCGCTTCGGGCTCGGCTGGTGGCTGGGCTTCGGGGTCGCGGCGGCGCTGACGCTGATGATGGTGTTCAGCCTGGTGTGGCTGGTGGTCTTTGGCGTCGGCATCTGGGGGATCGACACGACCGACGTCTGGGGCTTTGCCATCGCCAACTACGTCTGGTGGATCGGCATCGGCAACGCCGGCACGCTGATCTCGTCGATGCTGCTTCTGACCCGCCAGCGCTGGCGCGCCTCGATCAGCCGCTTCGCCGAGGCGATGACGCTGTTTGCCGCCGCCATCGCCGGGCTCTTCCCGATCTTCCACCTCGGGCGGCCCTGGTTCTTCTACTGGCTCGCCCCCTATCCGACCACGATGACGCTGCTGCCGCAATGGAACAGCCCGCTCGTCTGGGACTTCTTCGCCATCGCGAGCTACCTGCTGTTCTCGATCCTGTTCTGGTATACCGGCGCGCTGCCGGATTTCGCGACGATGCGCGACCGCGCGACCCGGCGCGGCGCACAGGTCTTCTACAGCATCCTC
>JBBQRM010000444.1:0-3110 GCA_038214855.1 Rhodobacterales bacterium
GCCCGGGCGGGCCCCCCCCCGGCCGCCTTCGGCTCGACTCCGGGCGGGTCCAACTCCGGATGTGCCCCGGATCGCAGAAAGCGGGGCGCCTGTGGCGCGCCGCGCGGTCCGGTCGTCCGCGGCACATGGCGGAGCACGAGGGGGTGGAGCCTGGACGGGCTCTCGCAATCGGGCCGCGTCTGCCTCGCTGGCGCGGCTATCGCGCCTGCCGTCACGCCGAAGGCGTGCCTCCGGCACGACGCCAGGCAGTGCCGCCCGATCTGTCGCGGGACAGATCGGGCGGGACTGCTGAGATGGACGTGCCTATCGGGCCGAGGGTCCGAGGTGATTGGCCGGAGGCGGTATCATACGAACTCCGGTTGATCCCGGCGGGCCGCGATCGCCCGGTCCGGATGAGCGAGGCTCCTGTGGAGCCTCGCCCGGTCCGTCGCCCGGAGCCACCGGCGCAGGGCGAGGGGGGTGCAGCTTGGACCGACGCGCGCAATCGGGCCGCGCCTGCCTGGGCGGGCGCGTCTATCGCGCCTGCCGGGGGCAGGCAGGCGCGGACCGATCTGTCAACGGACAGATCGGTCGGGACGGCGGAAACGTGGCGCCTCACATGGGAAGAAATCCGAAGCAATCACCCGGAGCCCGTAAAAACCTGCGTTTTTACGATCTGTCAACTTCTGCCGCGCGCCCGGCGCCATCCGTCAGCCGGGCGGCGACGCCACGCCGTCGCGCCAGGCGCTCAGCCGGTCCCGCCAGTGGCAGTAGCGCAGCGACAGCCGAGGGCCGATCGCCATGAAGAGGGGTGCGGCGCGCAGGGGCTCGAGGGGCAGGGCCAGGTCGCGCTCCGGCACGCCGCGCGCCCAGTCCGACAGGATGTCGCCCAGGATGCACCCCGTGGGCACCCCGCGCCCCGACAGGCCGGTCACCGCGACCGCGCCCGGCCCGAGCGCGTAGAGCCGCGGGATCGTGTGCTTCTGCATGTCGAGCTCGCCGGTCCACAGATACGCCCAGCGGACCGTGGCCGGCACCTCCGGATGCAGCCAGCGCAGCCGCGCCGTCAGCACGCGGCGCGTGTGCTCCGGGTCGCGGCCCCGCCTGCCGTGCGGGAACATCGACACCACGATCCGGTGCGCCGCGTCGCGCTTGTAGACGAAGATGTCGCCGCGACCGTCGTGGAAGGTCGTGTCCTGCGGCAGCACCACCTCGCGGAGCGCCGGCAGCGGTTCGGTCGCGGCGACGAAGACCCGCAGGATGCGGAAGGTCTGCGCGAGCCCCGGCCAGCCACCGTCGGTATAGGCGCCGGTCGCGAAGATCGCCCTGTCGGCCGCGACCGTCCCGCCCGCGGTCGCAATCCGCCAGCGGCCGCCTTTGCGCTCGGCGCCCGTGACCTTCGCCCGCACATGGATGCGCCCCCCGGCGCCGCGCACCGCCCGCGCCAGGCCGCGGGCGAAGCCGAGCGGGTTCAGATGCCCGCCGTCGGGATGGAACCAGCCGCCGTATTGCGCCCGCACCCCGGTGAGGCGCGCGGTCTGATCGCGCGTGAGCATCCGGGTGGCGCGGCCTGCGGCATTGTATTCCGCGACCTTGCGTTCCAGCTTCGCCACCGCAGACGGCGCATGGGCGGCCATCACGTAACCGTTCTGGCGCCATTCGCACGCGATCTGGTGGTCGCGGATCAGCCCCGCGACCCGATCCGCCGCCCCGGTCTGGAGCGCCACGAGCCGCTCGGCCCGTTCCGGCCCCAGCAGCCTTCGGATGCCCGCGATGCTGTGGTGGTGGAAGGTCGGCGTGCAATGCCCGGCGTTGCGGCCCGAGCCGCCGAAGCCGATCTGCTGCGCCTCGAGCAGCACCACATCGGCGCCGGAACGCGCGAGTGCGAGCGCCGTGGTCAGCCCGCTGTAGCCGCCGCCGATCACGCAGACGTCGGCGGTCGTGTCGCCGTCCAGGGGCTCCAGGTCCGGCGCCGGTGCCGCCGTCTGCGCCCAGAGCGACGCCTCGAACGGCGAGAACCGGGTCATGCGCGGACTTCGGGTTCCAGGATCACCGGCGCGAGGTCGAGATCGTCGCGGACGCAGGCGAAGAGATGCGCAGGCCCGGCCGGCCGCAGCGCCGGCACGTCCTCGGCGCAGCGGGGCAGGGCATAGCGGCAGCGGGTGCGGAAGGGACAGCCGGAGGGCGGGTTGACCGGGCTCGGCGCGTCGCCCTCAAGCGTGATGCGCGCCCGCGCCCGCCCCGGCACGGGGTCGGGTGCTGCCGACAGCAGCGCCTCGGTGTAGGGGTGGCGGGGGTCTGCGAAGAGGTCCCGGGTCCGTGCGATCTCGACGATCCGGCCGAGATACATCACCGCCACCCGGTCGGCGATGTGACCCACCACCGCGAGATCGTGGGTGACGAACAGCATCGTGAGGTTCATGTCGCGGCGGATCCGGGCGAACAGGTTCAGCACCTGAGCCTGGACCGACACGTCGAGGGCCGAGACCGGCTCGTCGGCCATGATGAACTCCGGCCGCACCATCAGCGCGCGCGCGACCCCCATGCGCTGGCGCTGGCCGCCGGAGAATTCGTGCGGATAGCGGCTGCGATAGGCGCGCGGCAGGCCCACGGTCTCCAGCGCCTCCTCGACGCGGCCCCGCCGCGCGCGCCGGTCGAGCCCGGGCTCGTTGAACCTGAGCGGCATCGCCAGCGTCTCCTCGATGGTCATCCGCGGGTTGAGGCTGCTGAACGGGTCCTGGAACACCATCTGCACCCGCTTGCGGAAGCCGCGCAGGCCGGCGGCGTCCAGACCCGCCACGCGCTCGCCGTCGAAGCGCACCTCGCCCGACGTCGGCGGCTCCAGCGCGATGATCGCGCGCCCCAGCGTCGACTTGCCCGACCCGCTCTCGCCCACGAGCCCCAGCACCTCGCCGCGCGCGATCTCGAGGCTGACGCCATCGACCGCGCGCACCGCGGCCTTCGATCGCCCCAGCAGACCCTGGCGCAGCCCGTAGTGCTTCTTGAGATCGACGGTCGCGAGCAGCGGCGGGTTCGTCACGCCGGCACCTCCGAGATCTCGCGCCAGCGCTTGCAGCGCAGCCGATGCCCCTCCGCCGCCGCCTCGAGCTCCGGCAGGCCCGCGTCGCAGC
>JBBQRM010000445.1:0-3100 GCA_038214855.1 Rhodobacterales bacterium
CCAGGGGTCGCCCGCGGCGTCGGCGCCGGTCACCCGCAGCACCAGAACCGTAGGGAGGTCGCCCGCGGGACGCATTGCGCGGCGGCGCTTCTCGATCAGCCCGTCGCGGGTCATCTGCGCCAGCATCTGCTTCAGCTCGACCTTGGCGGCTCCCTTCAGGCCGAAGGCGCGGGCGATCTCGCGCTTGCCGGTCTGGGTGGGGTTGTCGCGTAAGAAGGCGAGGATGGCGTCTTGGGTGGGGAGGTCCTGCATCGCCGCGGCCTAGCACGCGCATGTGCCGGCGTCACGTGGATTGGCACCGGGTGGGCTCCCAACCCGCGCCGATGGGGGGTGGGCCGCTGACAGCGCCGATCAGCGCCTACCTCTCGATTATAGGGATCGGGGTGCGGCTCGACCCGGCGTGGGTCATCTTCGCGTGCTCACTCCGGTTGTTTGTCCCCGCTGCGCGCGCCCTTGCCGAGGTCCTCGCGGGCGCGCACGTCCTTGTCGAGCTTCTCGAGGCCCTCGATGATGCCGTCGGTCTCGACCTTCTCGTCGGGGACGGCGTGGCGCTGGTTGCGCACCAGCTCCTGGTCGTCACCCTGGAGCTTGTTGCGCCCCATCTTGTCGGAGGCAAGGTCGGTCTCGGTGATGTTCGCGGCACTGCGGTCGGGGCGGGGCTTGTCGTCTTCGGCCATGGTCGGGCTCCTCCATGCTGATCGTGCCAAGCCAACGAAGCGGGTGGCGGGTGGTTCCGTCGCCGGAGCGACACACGGCCGGACCGGGTTCGGTGCGGTCCGTATGTCGCGACGCTCAGACCTCGCGACTGCCGCGGCCGCGGGGGTGCTCGGTCCGCTCGATGCGCTCGACCCCTTCGGCTACATCGCCGAGATCGACGCCCTCGCCGAAAGCGCCGTGCGGCGCCTCGGGCGCGTCCCGGCTCAGCGCCGGCCGGTCCCGCGTCTTGTCCGGGTCGGGTTTAGGCTGCTCCTCGCCGGTTTGCCATTCATTTTCGTCCATGATCGTGCCTGCCTTCCCTTCAGGATGAGAGGGGGACCAATCGCGCCCGCCGCGGCGCGTTCCCGGCCGGCGAGCACCGCGCGCTCCGCCTGCCGCGTCCGCAACGGCTGGGCGGCGCGAACGCCGCCTCAGCTTGCGGCGACCTTCTTCGCGGCGGCCTTCTTCGTCGGCGGCTTCTTTGCCGCGGGCTTTCTCGCCTTTGCGGCGGCGGGCTTCTTCGCCGCGGCCTTCTTCTTTGCGGGGCGCTTTGCGGCGATCAGCTCGAGCGCCTGGTCGAGCGTCACCGCCTCGGGCACGATCTCCTTCGGGAGCGTCGCGTTCACCTTGTCCCATTTCACGTAAGGTCCGTACTTGCCCTCGTAGAGCGCCACCGGTCCGCCGTCGGGGTGCTCGCCGAGTTCGCGCAGGGGCTTGACCGCCGCGCGTCCGGGGCCGCGGGCGGCCTTCTGCGCCAGCACTTCCATCGCCCGGTTCATGCCGATGGTCAGAACCTCCTCTGGGTCCTTGATGTTGGCGTAGGTCTTGCCGTGTTTCACGTAAGGCCCGAAGCGGCCGATCGAGGCCTCGACCGGCGCGCCGTCCTCGGGATGCGCGCCGATCAGCCGCGGCAGCGACAGGAGCTCCAGTGCGCGGGGGAGGTCGATCGCGGAAGGGTCCATGCCCTTGGGGATCGAGGTGCGCTTGGGCTTCACCTCGCCGGCCTCGCCGAGCTGGACGTAGAGGCCGTAGGGTCCTGTTCGCAGCGTGACCGGCACCCCGTCCGAATCGTGGCCGAGCAGCTTGCCGTCGGGGCCGGCGGCATCGCCGCCCTCGACCTCGCCGGCAAGCGGGCGGTTGTAGCTGCACTCGGGGTAGTTCGAGCAGCCGATGAACGCGCCGCCCGAGCGCGCGGTACGCAACGAGAGCCGCCCCGGGCCGCAGACCTTGCAGCGGCGCGGCTCGGGATCCTCGGGAGTGACGGGGAACAGATGCGGCTCGAGGACCTCGTTGATCTTCTCGAGCACGTCGGTGATCCTCAGCTCGGTCGTCTCGTCGAGGGCAGCGGAGAAGTCCTTCCAGAACCGAGCGAGCAGCGCCTGCCAGTTTTCGTCGCCGGTGGTCACCCGATCGAGGTCGCTCTCGAGGTCGGCGGTGAAGTTGTAGTCGAGGTAGCGGCGGAAGTAGTTCTCGAGAAAGGCCGTCACAAGGCGGCCCTTGTCCTGGGGGTGGAGGCGGTTCGCCTCCTTGCGCACGTAGTCGCGCTCCTGGATCGTCGATACGATCGAGGCATAGGTCGAGGGCCGGCCGATCCCGAGCTCCTCCATCCGCTTAACCAACGTCGCCTCGGTGTAGCGCGGGAGAGGCTGCGTGAAGTGCTGCTCAGGCGTGACGGCGCGCTTGTCGGTCCGCTCGCCCTGCATGATCTGCGGCAGGCGGCGGTCATCCTCGCCCTCGGGTTCGACCTCGTCGCGGCCCTCGGTGTAGACCTTGATGAACCCGTCGAAGACCACGACCTGGCCGGTGGCGCGCAACGCGACCTGAGCGTCGGCGCTCTCGATCTCGACCGTCGTGCGTTCGAAGCGCGCGGCTTCCATCTGGGAGGCGAGCGCGCGCTTCCAGACCAGGTCGTAGAGGCGGCGCTGGTCGGGCTCCAGCCGGCCGAGCCTGGCTGCGTCCTGGCTCATGTCGGTGGGGCGGATGCATTCGTGGGCTTCCTGGGCGTTCTTCGCCTTGTTCTTGTACATCCGCGGGCTCTTCGGCACGTAATCGGCGCCGTAGCGCGTCTTGATTTCCTCGCGCGCTGCCATCACCGCCTCCGGCGCCATGTCGATGCCGTCGGTGCGCATGTAGGTGATGTGGCCGGCCTCGTAGAGCCTTTGCGCCGTCGACATCGTCTGGCGCGCGCCAAAGCCGAACTTTCTGCTCGCCTCCTGCTGCAGCGTCGAGGTCATGAACGGCGCCGACGGGTTGCGCGTGGCGGGCTTTGCCTCGACGCGGGCGACGGTGAGGTCGCGATGCTCGATCGCTGCGACAGCGAGCTCGGCGGCCTGCTGGGTGGCGATGTCGAAGCGGTCGAGCTTCGCAGCCCCGAGCGTCACCAGCCGGGCCTCGAACTCCTGGC
>JBBQRM010000446.1:0-3098 GCA_038214855.1 Rhodobacterales bacterium
GTCGCCGGGGGCCGCCCGCATTAGGAGGTTGCGGCCTTCCGCAAATCCGAGGCCCGGCCCCTTCACGCCATCGGCGACCACCCGACCGGTCAGCACGGCCCAATCGGGCCTCCGTGCGAAGGCTTCCTCGACGCGCGCCAGGTAGTCGGCGGCCGGCAGGAAGTCGTCGTCGAAGAAGACGATCACGTCGGCCCCGGCTGCGGCCTCGGAAGCGAGCGCCCTGTTGCGCTGGGCTGTGCAGCCGCTGGCGCCGAACACGTGGGTCCGCGGATAGCGGGTGTGCACCTCGCGATCGACATGGCTCTCGTCCGGTGCGGAGACGACGAGGGCGTCGGGCAGGCGCGTCTGGTCGTCGAGATGCGCGAGGGTCCGTCCGAGGACGGCCCTTCGACCGGCGGTGACGATGATGACGATCAGCCGCATTCCTGCACACCTCCGGGCACATCCCATCCTAGCCACGCGCGTTGGGCCCGCCATACCCACCTTGGGCGCTTTCGGCGTGACGATGCAGGTGCGGCGTAGTCCTTCCCGACTAGCGGTGCGACCGAAAGGATGAGGCACGTCCCGCGGCGCCCCACGCATGGATGGAAGTCTTGGAACCATGGGAAGGGCAGGATGCAGATCGCACCCATCGCACTCCTGGTCGGTGCGGTTCTGCTTGCACTCGGGTCCGTGGCGCGGGCGCCGATCGCGTTCGCGTTCTTCGCGTCGCTGGCCTTCGGCTCCACGGCGATCGCCACCCTGTCCGCGGTGGGAGGCGCCACGCTGCTGCTCTATGTGCCGCTTGCCGGCCTGTTGATCGCCGCGGCCGTCCTGCATCGAACGTTCTGGCGGGATCTGGGGCGCGTCTTCCGACTGCATTGGACGCCGATCGTCGTGCTCATCCTGATGCTCTATGCCGTGGCGAGCGCCTTCGTCCTGCCGCGTCTCTTCGCGGGCGCCACCACCGTGTTCGTGCCCTCGCGCGGCGCGATCGTGGAGACCGCACTCAGGCCGGTTTCCGGCAACATCAACCAGTCCGCTTATTTCACGGTGGGGGTGATCGCCTTCTTCGCGGTCGCAAGCCAGCTCGCGCGCGACGGGCGTTTCGAGCTGCTCCGGACCGGCTTCTTCGCCTTCGCCGGGACCCATGCGACACTCGGGCTGATTGACTTTGCCGGCAAGGCGAGCGGGGCGGGCGACGTTCTCGCGCCCTTTCGCACCGCCGGCTATTCGATGTTGATCGAGGTCCAGGTCGAGGGCTTCTGGAGGATTGCCGGAGGCTATCCGGAAGCCTCCACCTTCGGCGGCGCCAGCATCATCGTGCTCGCCTTCACGTTCAGCTACTGGCGCGCGACGAACTGGCGACCGGCGCTCGTGCTTTCGGGCGTGATACTGCTCCTTCTGCTCCTCTCGACATCGACGACCGGGTACGCCAGCCTCGCCATTCTCTGCGCCTTGCTGTCGTTCTCCTGGATCTGGCGGCTGGCAAGGGGACGGCTGAGCGCCCGCGATCTCACCACGATCCTGGCGGGCGCCGTCGCTCTCGCGGTCGTGCTCGCGCTGTTGATCCTGAGCGAGAGCACGTTGAAACCCGTGCAGCGGCTGATCGAGGAGACGCTGATCAACAAGTCCACCTCCGCCTCGGCGGACGAGCGGTTCTACTGGAATACCAAGAGCTGGATGGCGTTCCTCGATACCCACGGGCTCGGGATCGGGCTCGGCAGCTCACGTGCTTCGAGTTCCGTCATCGCCGTCCTGTCGCAACTCGGCGCCGTCGGCGCCTTCCTGATCGTGCTGCTGCTGGCGGACATGGCGCGGCCGATCCCGCGGCCGGGGCCGGATCCGGCCGCGCGCGAGCTCGCCGCGCTCTGCAACAGCCTGCGGTCGGTTGGCTTCGCCACGATGATCCCCGCCGCGATCGCCGGAGGTGGTGCCGACCCGGGCATCGTGTTCTTCATCGCGCTGGCCGGTCTTCTCGTCGGTCGAACCAGGCTGCGACAATTGCGAAGGGCCGAAGACCGGGAGCCGTTCGGTCTCGACCGGCCGGGCGGAGCGGACCTTCTGGCCATGCCGCGGGCGCGATCGCCCGCCTGACCTAAAGGCCCTGGCAAGGGCGGCAGCGCCCAGCGGGGTCTATGGCTTCGGGGCCGAGGATGTGCCGAGCGAAGGTCTGGCGGTGCGGCGTGCGAAACCAGCGCCCCGATGGAGGATCGCCGTCTCGTAGACCTCCATATACCGATCGGCCATCAGACCCACGGCATATTCGGCGAGCCCCTGGCTGGCGTCGTGCCGCGCCCCGGCCAGCGCCGTCGGGTCCCTCGTCAGACGGCGGAGCTCGCGTGCGATCAGATCCGGCCGGCCGGGCGGAACGGTCCGTCCGCATCTGTCCGCTCCGAGCTGCTCGGCGATCCCGCCGACGCGCGTGCCGATCACCGCGCAACCGGCCTCGCGCGCCTCGAGGATCCCGAGGCCGAACGGCTCGGCGTAGGATGCCAGAACGAAGATGTCGGTCTGGGAGAGGACGCGACGCGGTGCATCGACATGACCGATGAAGGCAATCTGCCCGGCGCAGCCGGTGCTCGCCGCCTGGTTCTCCAGCGCCTTTCGCTCGGGTCCTTCTCCGGCGACGACCAGCCGCCAATCGGGAACAGCGGCCGCAATCAGGGCAAACGCCGCGATCACGTCGTGAACGCCCTTTCGCCGTTCCAGTCCGCACATCGTCGTGATGCAGGGGCGGGGCAGCGCGGCACGGGGCGCTCCGATGTCGGCCGAGCGGGCGGAGCCCAGGGTTCCGTTGACGACGACCTCGAGGCGCCGGGCCGGAAAGCAGCGCGCGAGCAGGAGCTCGCGCTCCGAGCAGCTCACGGCGACGATGATGTCACCGAGGCGCATCAGCTGGGCGTGGCGGTCGAAGGAATTGTGCACCGTGGTGATCAGTGGCACCCCCAGCAGGCTGCCGACGATCCGCCCGAAGACGGCACCCGACATCATATGCGCATGAAGAACGTCGGGACGACGGGCGCGGCAGAGGGCGACGAGGGCGGCCCCGGCGCGCGCCGCACGCCATGGATCGCGGAGCGTCTGCTCCAGCCGGACATGGCGGACGCCGCAGCGCT
>JBBQRM010000447.1:0-3088 GCA_038214855.1 Rhodobacterales bacterium
GGCCAAGGTGATGCAGAAATCCGTCATCTCCTCCTGGGAGGACCTGATGACCTATTGCAAGACGGTGATGGCATATCGCGAGACCGAACAGTTCCGCATCCTTTTCCTCGACCGCAAGAACGTGCTGATCGCCGACGAGGAACAGGCCAAGGGCACGGTGGATCACGTGCCCGTCTATCCGCGGGAAGTGGCCAAGCGGGCGCTGGAGCTGAACGCCTCGGCGATCATCCTGGTGCACAACCACCCGTCTGGCGATCCGACGCCGAGCCACGCCGACATCGACATGACCGCCGAGATCGGGACCGCCTGCGGCACCATCGGCGTCGTGCTGCACGACCATGTGGTGATCGGCAAGGAGACCGACGCGTCGTTCCGCAGCCTCGGGCTGCTTTGACGGCTCAGCGGTAGAAGACGTTGCCGCCGAAGGCGCCGATGCGCGGCCGGGAGTTGAACCAGCCGGGCGCGGCCGAGGCGGAATGGAAGAACAACGCGCCGTCGGTGATGTCACGCGCGCCGGTCAGCACGTCTTTCGCGGTCTCGAGCGCGTTCGCCTTCGCCCGCGGATCGGCGAGCACATCCGCATGGCCGTCGCAGCGATAGGAGAACTGGCAGCCGTCGGCGACGACGCCGCAGACGCTGTCGGGAAACTTCGCGCTCTCAGCCCGGTTGACAACCACATGGGCCACGGCCTCGCGTCCGGTGTCGCCGGTGCCGCGCGCCTCGAAATAGACCGCCTCGGCGAGACAGCTGAGATCGCGACTCGCGACCGGCTTCTCCACCGGGGCAGGAGGCGCGTTGCGCGTCGCGAGCTTCGGCTCGGCTGCGGCACAAGCCGCCAGAGACGCCAGCCCGACCAGACCGGCACATAGATTTAGAAACGCCCGCAAATAACTGCCCCTCATTAAGATTTTGAGTACGTCTAGCCGTATCGGGCGGCCGATGTCCAGTCGCCCGACCGCGGCTGGCGGAAATCCGCCGGTGGTTGACGGCGGCGGGTGCGGCGCCGAGGATCGGCTCCGCTAGGAAGAGGGGTGACATGGCCGGCGGATCGAGGAAGGTGGTCATCGCCGCGCTGGCGGGCAATGCGCTGATCGCGGTCACCAAATTCGGTGCGGCGGCGGCGACCGGCTCCTCGGCGATGTTCGCCGAGGCCGTGCATTCGGTGGTCGACACCGGCAACCAGGCGCTTCTGCTGGTTGGGTTGAAGCGCGCCGCGCGTCCGGCGGATGCGGCGCATCCGTTCGGCTACGGCAAGGAGATCTACTTCTGGGCCTTCGTCGTGGCGATCCTGTTGTTCGCGCTTGGGGCGGGCGTGTCGATCTATGAGGGGGTGGCGAAGCTGCGGGCGCCGCATCCGATGGAGAAAGCCGGCTGGAACTACGCGGTGCTGGGAGCGGCGTTCGTGTTCGAGGCGGCGGCCTGGACGGTGGCGATGCGTCAGTTCAACGCCGTGCGCGGCAAGGTGCCGATCCTGCGGGCGGTGCACCAGTCGAAGGACCCGGCGCTCTTTACCGTGCTCTTCGAGGACAGCGCGGCGATGCTGGGGCTGGTCGCGGCCTTCGTCGGGGTGTTCTGCGCCGATCGGCTGGGCGTCGTCTGGGCGGACGGGGCGGCGACGGTCGTGATCGGGGTGGTGCTGGGTCTCGCGGCGATCGGGCTCGCGATCGAGACGAAGGGGCTCCTGATCGGCGAGGCGGCGGACGAGGGGCTGGTGGCCGACATCATGGGAATGGCGGGCCAGGCGGCGTTCGTGGACGGGGTGAACGAGGTGCGGACGATGCATTTCGGGCCCGAGGACGTGCTGGTGAACCTCAGCGTCGATGCCCGCGACAGCCTCAGCGCGGGGGGAGGTCGAGGCGGGCATCTCGCGGCTCGAGGCGGCGATCAAGGACCGCCACGTCTCGGTCAGGCGGGTGTTCATCGAGATCCAGCGGGCCCGCGACAGCGAGGCGCCGCCGCCGGAGGCATAGCGGCGTGCTCAAGCTTGAGCAAAACAGCAAGCAATTGATCTAGCTACGTTTTTTAAGTACCATTAACCACCTGGAAAGGATTTGCACCCCTAGCCGGCGCGGCGGTGGGGCATCAGGGCGGCGCAGATGGACGCGGGGTCGGCCAGCGCCTCGAACTGCGGGCGGGCGAGCAGGTAGCCCTGGATCAGCGTGATGCCGAGGTCGGTGAGCACGGCGAGCTCGCCCTCGGTCTCGATCCCCTCGGCGATGGTGGCGATGCCGAGGCGGTCGCACAGGCCCTTGATGCTGCCGACGATCTCGCGACGGACCGGATCGGCGTCGATCCCGCGGACGAGCGCCATGTCGATCTTGATGATGTCGGGCTGGACCTCGGCGAGAAGGCTCAGGCCGGCGAAGCCGGCGCCGAAATCGTCGAGGGCGGTGCGGAAGCCGCGCGCCTTGTAGCGGGCGACGATGTTCTTCAGGTGCTCGACATCGCGGACCAGCTCGCCTTCGGTGAATTCGAAGACGATGTTCTCGATGGGGAAGTCGTGCCTGTCGGCGGCCCACAGCGTCGCCTGGATGCAATGGTCGGGGTTGTAGACGGCATTCGGCATGAAGTTGATCGACAGACTCTCGGTCATGCCGAGCCGGGCGGCGAGCTCGATGGCCTTCACCCGGCAGGACTGGTCGAAGGAGTAGCGGTTCTCGGCGGTCACCTGATCGAGGATCGTGCCCGCGCTGGCGCCGTCGGGGCCGCGCAGCAGCGCCTCGTGGGCGAAGATCGCGCCGGTGTCGGTGTCGTAGATCGGCTGGAACGCCATCGTGAAGGCGGTGCGGAACGCGCTCTTGCCGCGGGTGGCGCAGGCGGTGCAGCGGGGGGAGGCGAGGTCGTCGCTGGGCATGATCGAGGCTCCTGTGCTCGGCGCAGAATTGCTCCGGAACCGCTGCCGGGGGGTTAACGGCGGGGGGCAATGTGGCGGCGTGGTTTACGGGTCGTTGACGGGTCGGGGGCGTGCCGGGCCCGTGCACAGGCCCAGTTTGGATCATCTGCCTGCCTTTGCTCACGCGGGATTGTTGAAACCTTCCCGTCCGGCGGAGATTTACTGCAGCGATGCGCGAAGTATCGCGAGACTTTT
>JBBQRM010000448.1:0-3087 GCA_038214855.1 Rhodobacterales bacterium
CGCGCCGCCGCGCCTCGGGGCTCGCGGCCGAGGAGGAGGCGATGCTGCGGCGGTGGGGCTATCCGTATGCGCTCGAGACGTTCCGCTTCCACATGACGCTGAGCGGGCCGCTGGAGGAGGCGGAGCGCGCGGCGACCGCGAAGGTGCTGCGCCGCGAGCTCGCGCACGTGGGGGCGCAGGCGCATATCGCCGATCTCGCGCTCTGCGGCGAGGCGGAGGACGGGAGCTTCCGGGTGCTCACGCGCGTGTCGCTGTCGACGTGAGGCTGGGTCGAAGTGAGGCTGGAGCGGGTAGCGGGAATCGAACCCGCGCTTTCAGCTTGGGAAGCTGACAGGCTACCATTACATCATACCCGCCTGCGCTTTCGTTCCTAGGCAAGCCGCCGGGCGCCGTCAATCGCCAAAGCTGCGGCTTCGGCGCGCGAGAAGCCCCTAGGAGCGCACGACGGATTGACGTTAAGCTCCATCACCCGGGCGGGCCGCCGCCCGGACAAGGGCGCGGCCCGGACGGGCGGGCGAGGCGCCGACAACAGGGAGGTCCATCATGAAGACATTCGCGCTCGCAGCCGCATTCTGCGCCCTCACGCCGCTCGCCGCCACGGCCCAGGACGCGGAGAAGCCGGAGAGCCTCGACATCGGCATCACCACATTCCTGTCGGGGCCGGCCTCCGTGTTCGGGGTGCCCGCGCGCGACGCCGCCGAGATGATCATCGAGAAGATGAACGCCGAGGGCGGCATCGGCGGCGTGCCGGTGGAGGCGACCTTCATCGACGAGGGCGCGGGGACCGAATCGCTGCTCGCCGAATACCGCCGCGTGGTCGAGGACGGAGACGCCGACGCGATGCTCGCCGCGATCTCCTCGGGCAATTGCGGGGCGATCGCGCCGCTCGCCGAGGACCTCCAGGTGCTCAACATCATGTGGGATTGCGGTACCCAGCGCATCTTCGAGGAGAACGACTACACCTATGTCTTCCGCACCCAGGCCAATGCCACGCCCGAGATGCTGGCGACGGTGCTCTATCTGCTGAAGACCAAGCCCGACTTCAGCACCATCGCGGTGGTCAATCAGGACTACGCCTGGGGCCGGGACAGCTGGGACATCTTCTCGACCGCGCTCAAGGCGCTGAAGCCCGATGTCGAGGTGGTGGGCGAGTTCTTCCCCGCCTTCGGTGCGCCGGATTATTCGACCGAGATCTCGCGGCTCCAGGCGATGGGTCCCGACGTGATCCTGTCTACCTCCTGGGGCGGCGATCTCGACACCTTCGTCCAGCAGGCAGCCCAGCGCGGGCTGATCGAGAGCTCGACCTTCGTGCTGCCGCTCGCCGAGAGCTCGCTCGAGCGGCTGGGCGCGACCCTGCCCGAAGGGGTGATCGTCGGCGCCCGCGGAGACCACTACTTCCTGCATCCCGAGCGCAAGGACGACCCGGAGATGACGGCGTTCGTGGAGGATTTCCGCGCCAGGTCCGGCAGCTATCCGATCTACTCGACCTTTCACATGGTCCAGGCGCTCGAGGCGCTGAAGGCCGCCTACGAGACGGCGATCGAGGCGAACGGCGGTGCCTGGCCCTCGAAGGACCAGGTGGTGGCGGCGATGGAGGGGCTCACGTTCCAGGGGCTCGGGCGGGAGCTCACGATCCGCGAGGACAATCAGGCAATCGAGGCCCAGCTTCTGGGGACGACCGCGAAATCCGACGACTACGCCTTCGACGTGCTCAAGAACGTGATGATCTTCGAGGGCGCCGACCTGATGCCCCCCGTGGGCGAGGACTCGGTCGAATGGCTGAAGACCCTGACGCCGGACTTCGTGGACGAGGCCGCGGTCGCGACCTTCGAATGAACGCGCCTGGCGGCGCCCTCCCGGGCGCCGCTCGAGCCTTGCGATGAACGCGCAGCTGATCCTCCTCGCCCTCTTCGACGGCGTCTCCTATGCGGCGCTGGTCTTCATGGTGGCGGTGGGGCTCACGCTGATCTTCGGTGTGCTGCGCATCCTGAACGTCGCGCACGGCTCGCTCTATGCGATCGGCGCCTATCTCACCGCCTCGCTCACGGGTGCGATCCTGGCTGCGGGCTACACGCCGGTCCTGGCGTTTCCGCTGATGCTGGTGGCGGCGGTGCTCGTCGGCGTGCTGGTGGGCGGGCCGCTCGAGTGGCTGCTCCTGCGGCGCATCTACGACAAGCCCGAGGTGCTCCAGCTGCTCGTCACCTTCGCGGTCTTCATGATCCTCGAGGACGTGCAGCGCCAGATCTGGGGCACCCAGCCCTATTTCGAGGCGAGCGCGCTGCAGATGCTCGGCAACGTCCAGGTCTTCGGGGTCTATTACACCGTCTATCAGCTGATCTTCCTGCCCGCGGTCGCGGTCGCGGTGCTGGTTGGGCTGAGGCTCTTCCTGCGCCGCACGCTCGCGGGCAAGCTGATCCTCGCGGTCACCGAGGACCGCGAGGCGGCGCAGGCGATCGGCATCGACGCGGACCGCGTGTTCCTGCTCACCTTCGTGGTCGGTGCGGCGCTGGCGGGGCTCGGGGGCGCGCTCGCCTCGCCGACGACGTCGGTGCTGCCGGGGATCGGCGCGGACATGATCGTGCTCTCCTTCGCGGTCGTGGCCACTGCGGGGCTGGGCCAGATCGAGGGCGCGGCGCTGACGGCGCTGCTGATCGGGCTCGGCCGCAGCTTCGCGGTCTATCTGCTGCCGGAGCTGCAGGTTCTGGTGCCGTATATCATCATGCTCGCCGTGCTGCTGATCCGCCCCGAGGGGCTGTTCGGCAGCCCCGGCGCGCGCAAGATCTGATGCGCGGGGAGGCGAGCCGATGACGCTGCGGCGCGCGATCCCCGTGCTCCTGGTGCTTCTCGTGGTGCTGGTTCCGTTCGCGGCGCCCTGGCTCCAGATCGTGCTGACCGTGGCACTCGCCAAGGGCATCGCCGTGCTCGGCGTCACGGTGCTGCTGCGCGCGGGGCAGGTGTCGTTCGGCCACGCGCTCTATTTCGCGATCGCGGCCTATGGCGCGGCGTTTCTCGCGCCGACCGCACTCGGGGGCGAGCTCGTCGTGATGCTGGTCGCAGGCATCGCGGGGGCGGCGATCGCGGGGCTCG
>JBBQRM010000449.1:0-3084 GCA_038214855.1 Rhodobacterales bacterium
CTCGATGATCGCGCCGACCAGGCGCGAGACCCCGATCCCGTGCGAGCCCATGTGCACCGGCACCCGCGCTCCGGTCTCGTCGGCCACGGTCGCGCCCAGCGGTTCGGAATACTTTGTGCCGAAGTAGAAGATCTGCCCGACCTCGATGCCGCGGGCGGTGCGCCGGCGGGCCTCGGGCACCGCTTGCGCGAAGACCGCCGCGTCGTGGGTCTCGTCGGTGCGGGCATAGGTCTCGGTCCAGCGCTCGTAGACGGCCTGGAGCGCCGCGCGGTCGGCATAGTCGATGTCGCGGTCACTGAGGCGCAGCTCCGTCACCGCCTCGTCGTAGAAGACCTCGCTCTCGCCGGTGTCGGCCAGCACCAGGAACTCGTGGCTGTAGTCGCCGCCGATCGGCCCGGTGTGGGCGCGCATCGGGAAGGCCTGCAGCCCCATGCGCTCGTAGGTGCGCAGATAGCTGACCAGATGCCGGTTGTAGGCGTGCAGCGCGTCTTCCTTGGTGAGGTCGAAATTGTAGCCGTCCTTCATCAGGAACTCGCGGCCCCGCATCACCCCGAAGCGCGGACGGATCTCGTCGCGAAACTTCCACTGGATGTGATAGAGCGTCAGCGGCAGTTCGCGGTAGCTGGAGACGCCCTGGCGGAAGATGTCGGTGATCAGCTCCTCGTTGGTCGGGCCGTAGAGCAGGTCCCGGTCGTGGCGGTCGCGGATGCGCAGCATCTCCGGGCCGTAGGCGTCGTAGCGCCCGCTCTCCTGCCACAGGTCCGCGGACTGGATGGTCGGCATCAGCATCGGCAGATGACCCGCGCGCTGCTGCTCCTCGTGCACGATCGTCTCGATGCGGCGCAGCACCTTGAACCCCATCGGCAGCCAGGAATAAATCCCCGCCGCCGCCTGCCGGATCAGCCCCGCGCGCAGCATCAGCCGGTGGCTCGCGATCTGCGCCTCGGCGGGCGTCTCCTTGAGGACCGGCAGGAAGTATCGGCTCAGGCGCATGGGCGGGACTCTTCGGGCTCGGACGGGCCCCGCCGATTTAGGTCAAGGCGCAGGCGGGCGCAATGGCGGCCGATCCGTCACCATCCCGAGTCACAACTCTAGGATTAAAATGGCTCTAAGTAGTCGATTTGGTTTGCAAACAAGCCTCAAGTCTGTAGGGTTCCAGCGTCGAACGATGGGCGATGCGCGGAAGACGCGGAACAGGCTCGAAGGCCTTCGCTCCGACCCGCGGCATCGGGACTTACACCCGTTGGCATCGGCCCAAGTCTGGGGGGACCGGAAAGCGGCTCGCACATGCGGGCCGTTTTCTTGTTTGCCGGTGCGGGCCGTACGCGCTGCCGCTACGCCAGCACCGTCTCCTCGGTGCAGCCGAGCTTGGCCGCGAGGCTCGCGAGCCGCCGCTCCACCGCCTCGCCGGCGAAGGCATGCGCCCCCTGGCGCAAAGTCAGGACCAGCCGGTCGCCGTCGCGCACCAGATCCGAATGCTCCAGCACCCCGGTCGAGGCGCCCGACAGCATCGCGCCGAGCCGCATCGCCCGGCCGAGCACCACCGCCTCGGCCAGCCGCTCCGGGGGCAGGAGCGCGCCGTAGTCGCTGCTCTCGCCGGCCGGCACCGCCGATTTGTAGCGGTTGAGCAGCGCCGTCCCCAGAAACACCCGGTCCGAGTGGTTGATGCCGCCGACATTGGCGCGCGTCACCGATTCGAAGCACAGCTCCGCCCGGTAATCGGGATGCGCGCGCCAGTTGACGTCGTGGAGCAGGCAGGCCGCGCGCACCAGCCGCAGCTCCGCCGGGGGTCGACCGGCATAGAGCGGCATCAGCCAGTCGTAGAGCGCCGAGCCGAAGCCGGGCGCCCGCGCCGAGGAGGCCTCCATGTGCAGGCAGGCCTCGACCAGCGGGTCTCGCGCGCGCATCTGCGCCGGCATCCGCTCGTAGAGCAGCCCCTCGCGCAGCCCGTAGGACGAGATCGCCACCCGTTCCGGTCCAATCCGCCGCAGCACCTCGGCCAGCACCAGGCTCGCCAGCGGCACCAGCGACAGCCGCGCCGCCGACGTCCCGGTCAGCGCCTGCATCGTCGCCTGCTCCTGTGCTGCGATCCAGGCGAGCGTCTCGCGCAGCTGGTCCAGCGGCGGCTCGTAGCCGTGCAGCACCTTCAGCGGATAATCTGTGCGCTCCATGTCGAGCCGCGCGATCGCCCGCCACGACCCGCCGACGAGATAGAGCACCCCCGACGGCGCCTCCACCGCCTTGGCGAGCGCCTTGACCGCCTTGCGGATGTGCTTGTCGCGCTTTTCCGGATCGGTGATGCCGGCCAGCGTCAGCGGCCCGAGCGGCGCGGTCTCGCGGCCGAGAACGCTGCCTCCCGCGAGCCCGGCCAGCTCCATCGACGCGCCGCCCATGTCGCAGACCAGCCCCTCGGCGTCCGGCCAGCCGAGCAGCACGCCCTCGGCGGCGAGCTGCGCCTCCTCGGCACCGCTCGCCACGCGCAGCTCGAGCCCGGTCTCGCGCGCCACCTGCCCGCAGAAGGCCGGGCCGTCCGCGGCATCGCGCACCGCCGCGGTCGCCACCGCAATCACGTCCGACAGCCGCATCCGCTGGGCCAGCGCCGCGAAGCGGCGGAGCGCGTCCATCGCCCGCAGCCAGCCGCCGGGGCTCAGCCGCCCGGTCTCCGCCAGCCCCGCGCCGAGCCCGCACAGCACCTTCTCGTTGTAGAAATACGCAGGAGAGCGCGCCATCCCGTCGAAGACCACGAGCCGCACCGAGTTCGATCCGACGTCGATCACGCCGATCCGCTCGAGCTCCGCCTGCGGCGCCGGCAGCCCCTCCGGCTCCGGCGCAAGACGCATCCCAGCGCGGTCCGTTCTGCCCACTGCCCCGTCCGTCGACTGCCCCCGGAGCTGCAGCTTTGGCACCCCGAGGGCCAGGCGTCAATCGCGCGCCGTCACTCCTCACGGCTCCGAACTCATATGACAGGTGACAGGGGAGCGATTTGCTGAATCGATGCGGCGCCTTGAATCGGAGCCGCCATGTCACCGTCGCCAGAGAGACTGCCCCGCAGGTCGCGCCTCGCCGCGCTGCTCGACCACTTCT